>JBDKUU010000365.1:0-10060 GCA_039679525.1 Phycisphaerales bacterium
GAGCGATCCTGGGCCGGGGGCGCCCTCGTCCAATGATCCATCATCCATAATCAATCATCAATCGGACGCAGAGGTTCAGATGAAGATCGCACTGGGCACGGATCACGCAGGATACGAGTACAAAGAACGGATCAAGCAGCGCCTGATCGAGAAGGGCCACGAGGTGACGGACTTCGGGACCCACTCGAGCGAGCCATGCGACTATCCGGATTTCATCTACCCGGCGGCCCTGGCGGTCGGCAAGGGGCAGTGCGACCGAGCGATCGTCATGGGCGGCAGCGGCAACGGCGAGACCATCGTGGCCAACAAAGTCCGCGGCGTCCGCTGCGCCGTCTGCTGGAACGAGGAGCTGGCGAGACTGAGCCGGGCCCACAACAACGCCAACGTCATCTCGATCGGCGCCCGCACGGTGTCGATCGAGACGGCCCTCAAGATGGTCGATATCTGGCTGTCGACCCCCTTCGACGCTGGTCGCCACACCGAACGTCTCCGCAAGCTCGCGGAGCTCGACCGCTGCTCGCTGTAAGAGTGCACCGAGAAGGAAAGAGGGAGAAGAGATGAATGAGCATGTAGGGTGCGTACCACGCACCGTTTGACCGTCGGACGTAACAAAGCAGCGTGCGTGACGCGTGCCCCGTGGATTCCTCGGAGGATGTATCTATGATTTCCCGTCTTCTCCATGTCCTCTGCGTCTCTGTGGTGAAATCATTTCTTCTCTTCTGTTGCGCCGTGTCGGTGGCATCGGGACAAATCCTGATTGAGGCCGAGGGTTTCGACAACCTCGGGGGATGGGTCGTCGATCAGCAGTTCATGGACCAGATGGGCTCGCCCATGCTCCTGGCGCATGGAATGGGCGTGCCGGTCGAGGATGCCGTGACAAGCGTCACGATCCCGGCGGGGCAATACCATCTCTGGGTCCGCACCCGGAACTGGACGCCGACGTCCGGCGAGCCCGAAGCGCCCGGCCGATTCCAACTGCTCGTCAACGGCGCGCCTTTGCAGACCGTTTTCGGTACGGAGGGGGCCGCGTGGCATTGGCAGGATGGCGGCACGACCGAGATCAAGAAGGACAGAACAAAGCTCGCGATCCACGATTTGACCGGCTTCGACGGTCGGTGCGACGCGATTGCGTTCGTGAGCGGCAATGACGGCCTGCCGCCTGAGGGCGAGGCGCTTGCCGCGATGCGACGGTCGGAGAAGCCGCAGGACGCCGGACAGTTCGATCTCGTCGTGGTCGGCGGGGGAGTGGCCGGGACGTGCACCGCGATCTCCGCCGCGAGGCTGGGGCTCAAGGTCGCGCTCGTCCACGACCGGCCCGTCCTGGGCGGCAACAACAGTTCCGAGGTCCGTGTCCACCTCAATGGACAGATCAACCTGCCGCCGTACCCGCGGATTGGCGACATCGTCCGCGAGCTGGACTCGGGCAACCAGGGCAACGCCCAAGCCGCCGCGTTCTACAATGACCAGAAGAAGCTCCGCGTCGTGCGGAACGAACCCAATATCCGCCTGTTCCTCAATATGCACGCGTACGCGGTCGAGAAAGAGGGTAATCGGATCGCCGCAGTGATCGCCAGGGACATCCGGACCTCGAAGGACCTTCGCTTCGCAGCCCCTTTGTTCGTCGACTGCACGGGCGACGGAACTGTGGGCTTCCTGGCCGGAGCCGATTTCCGCATGGGCCGCGAGAATTGGGAACAGACGGGCGAGACCCTCGCGCCCCAGGAGTCCGACAAGATGACGATGGGCGCCTCGACCCAGTGGTACACTGTCGAGACGCTCAAGCCCGCTCCGTTCCCCGAATGCCCGTGGGCGCTTGCCTTCACGGAGGCAAGCTGCGAGCGAGCCGCGCGCGGCGACTGGAACTGGGAGACCGGCTTGAACAAGGACCAGATCGCGGACTTCGAGTCGATCCGTGACCACGCGTTGCGGGCCGTCTACGGCAATTGGGCCTTTCTCAAGAACCACAGCAAGGACAAAGACAAGTACGCCAACCGCCGGCTCTCGTGGGTCGCGTACATCGCGGGCAAACGCGAGTCCCGGCGGCTCCTGGGCGACGTGATCCTCTCTCAGCAGGACGTGCAGGAGCAGAAGGCGTACCCCGACGCGATGGTCACGACGACCTGGTCGATCGATCTGCACTACCCCGACCCGAAGAACACCGAGCACTTCCCCGGCGAGGAGTTCAAAACGATCTGCAAGACACCGGCGATCAAGCCCTATCCGATTCCATATCTCTGCCTTTACTAGCTGAACGTCGAGAATCTCTTCATGGCCGGCCTGGACATAAGCGTTACGCACGTGGCGCTGGGCACCGTCCGCGTGATGCGGACGGGCGGCATGATGGGCGAGGTCGTCGGCATGGCCGCGTCGATCTGCAAGAACCGGAACACGACCCCGCGAGGCGTGTTCGTCGAGCATCTGCCGGAACTAAAGGACTTGGCCGCCCGCGGCGTCGGGAAGAAATGATTCACCACAGAGACACAGAGGTCACGGAGAAGAAAGAAGGGAGAGGAGAGATGAACGTAAATGAGCAGGTAGGGTGCGTGCCACGCACCATTCAACCTCCGCATGGGACGCAAGACGGTGCGTGGTACGCACCCTACGAGTCGCCACCGATTGACTTGAAGTTGCCGATAGGATAGAATGGGGGCATAAGTCAAGCGAGTCGATGGATTGCGAGCGACGCCATGCCCAACTATCTACGTCCATGGCAGCCGGGAGGCACATTTTTCTTTACGGTCGTGACGTATGGCCGCCGGCTGTTGTTTCTCGATGAGCTGGCTCGACGCTGTCTGCGCGAGGCGATTCTGGCGGTGCGAACGGACCACCCTTTCGAGATGCTTGCGATCGTTCTTCTGCCGCAACACCTGCATTGCATCTGGAAACTGCCGGACGAGGACATGGACTTTTCCAAGAGGTGGGGCTGCATCAAGAGTTGGTTTACAAAAGCGTGGCTTTCCACGGGGACAGGAGGAACGAGGATCTCGGAGTCTCGCCGGAAACGCCACGAGTCCTGTCTCTGGCAACGCCGGTTTTGGGATCATCGGATCCGCGACGAGGAGGACATGATCCGTCACGTGAACTACATCCACTACAACCCGGTCAAGCATGGGCTCGTCCGCTGCCCGCACGCATGGCCGCATTCGAGCTTCCTGAAATGGGTCGAAGAAGGGTACTATCGTAGAGACTGGTTGTGCGACTGTGACAAGCCGGCGGACCAAGCCCCCGCATGGCTTCGCGATGGCGGCACGTTCGGCGA
Organism: Phycisphaerales bacterium; assembly: GCA_039679525.1. Classification (GTDB taxonomy): domain Bacteria; phylum Planctomycetota; class Phycisphaerae; order Sedimentisphaerales; family Anaerobacaceae; genus PLanc-01. The sequence goes on from JBDKUU010000365.1 coordinate 3,260, forward strand.
ATAGGGCGGATCTTGCGACGCTCGTAGGGTGCGTACCACGCACCGCTTGATCGTCGCACGGTGTGGACGTCCGCATGAACCAGAAGACTACGCCTCGTAGCCATGTCTTGCTTCTGCGAGAGAAAGCACATGCTTACGCGAGCGTAAGCATGGCACCCACTTCGAACGTTTTTGCCGAGAGGATTCCCTGCTTCAGCGTAGCCGGCGTACTACGGGCTACAAACCAGCGGCCTCCTTCAACTCGCGGAGTTCGGCGATGCGGATGTCGGCTGGGCCTCGGATGGGGAAGTGCATCACGTAGACGCGGGAGTCGCCGAGGTTCTCCTGCCAGCCGTGAGTGCAGTCGCGCGTGCCGCGGAATTTGTTGTAGGTGACCTTGCCCACGAAGCACACGACCTTGGGTTTGCACCTGCGAACGATCTCCGGCAGTCGCTCGACGCCCGCCTTCTCCTCGCCTTTGCCCAGCTCCGTGACGACCCGCGTGGGCCGCTCGACCAGGTTCACGAAGCCCAGGTGGTACTGGGAGTGAAACCGCCGGTCGTACATCTCCTTGAGACCCTCGTCGCTTCGAAGATTGTCTTCGTCCTCGCGGAGCAGGCCGGCCCGATTCAGCAGGTACCAGAACGTCTTGTTGTTGGAGAAGGGGACGCCCCGGCGGAAGGACCCCGGGTGCGGGTTGATGCCCACAAAGAGGATTCGCACGCCCTTGTCCACTCGATACTCGATCATGAGCCCCATACGACCGCCGGTCCACGATGGGCATGCTATAATGCCTTATTTGTACGGTACTTACGACCGATCCATCCCGCGGCGGAAGGGGCGAAACCGGGGGCCGGCGGCGGTGAAAGCGGGCCTGCGGCGCGATGCCGCCGCCGAACAAAAGACCCGGGCCCCGGTAGTAACAGTGTGGCGGATGGATTCCCAGCGGCGATTTGGCGTATGAGCGTCTGGCGGCAAGCGAGAAGCGTTCGATCAAGGCCGGATTGTCCGCGGGCCAGTTGACTTTGTCCTCGTCGATCGCTACACTGTCGATCTGACGAGAGGATTGGGCGGCGTCTGAAGATTACTCTTGTTTTTCGATCGTGTGAAAACCATGCCTCAGGCAGTTTCGGAGAATGACGGGTACGGGTTCTGTTCAGAGAAAAAGGAAGAGTGCGGGTTGTTCGCCATCTTCGGCGACGCCGACGCCGTGCAGAAGACCTACTTCGGTCTGCACGCCCTGCAGCATCGCGGGCAGGAGTCCGCGGGGATCGCGTCCAGCGACGGCGAGTCCATCCAATGCTACAAGGCCATGGGCACGGTCCAGCGCGTCTTCCGTAGCGGGTCGGACACGCTCGAGAAGCTGAAGAACCCCATCGCCATCGGCCACGTCCGATATTCCACGACCGGATCGTCCTGCGCGGAGAACTGCCAGCCCCTGCTGGCCGAGTACTCGCGGGGACAGGTCGCCCTGGCCCACAACGGCAACCTGATCAACGCCGGCCTCCTGCGGGATGAATACGAAGCGTACGGCAGTATCTTCAAGTCGACCAGCGACTCCGAGATCATCATTCATCTCATGGCCAAGCCCACGCACCAGAACAAGCCCGACCCGCTGGGCCACGTTCTGAACCATCTGCAGGGCTCGTACTCGCTGCTGTTTCTGTTCTCCGACCACATCGAGGCGGCCCGGGACCCGTTCGGGATCAAGCCTCTGTGCGTCGGCCGAACCGAGAAGGGGGCCTACGTCGTCGCCAGCGAGAGTTGCGCTCTCGACGTCATCGGGGCCAAGTTCATCCGCGAGATCGAGCCGGGCGAGATCGTGCGGCTGGACAAAAACGGTCTGCACAGCCGGTATTTCGTGAAGCGAGTCGATGTCAAGCCGGCCCACTGCATCTTCGAGCACGTCTATTTCTCAAAGCAGAATTCGCACATCTTCGGCGAGAACGTGCACGAGCTTCGCAAGAAGTTCGGCCGCCAATTGGCCAAGGAGCATCCCGTCGAGGCCGAGGTCGTCATCCCCGTGCCGGACAGCGGGACCTCGGCCGCCATCGGATACGCCGCCGAGAGCGAAATCCCGTTCGACATGGGGCTGGTCCGCAGCCATTACGTCGGACGAACGTTCATCTCGCCCACTCAGAAGCTTCGCGAACTGGAGGTTCGGCTCAAACTCGCGATCATCCCCGACGTCGTTCGGGGCAAGCGCATCGTCGTCGTGGACGACTCGATCGTCCGCGGCACGACCACCCGCGGCAAGATCCGCGCCCTCCGCGAGGCCGGCGCCAGAGAGATCCACATGCGGGCGAGCTGCCCTCCCATCCGCCATCCCTGCTACTACGGCATCGACTTTCCCACGAGGGAGGAACTGCTGGCCAACAACCGCACCCTCGAACAGATCAGGGACTTTCTCGAGGTCGACAGCATCGGCTACCTCTCCCTCGAAGGCATGCTCGCCTGCGCCTCGCTGCCGGCCAATCACTATTGCACCGCCTGCTGGAGCGGCAAGTACCCCATCCCGGTCAACACCCGAATGAACAAGTTCTCCATGGAGCGACACCAACTCTACATGTTTGAGGAATCCTCGAGCGCAAATGAGTAAATACGTCAGCTACGCCCAATCCGGCGTCGACATCGACGCCAACGACGTCATGGTCGACAGCATTCAGTCCCACCTGGCCAGCACGTACGGGCCGCGGGTGATCAACGTGCCCTGGGGTTTCGCGGGCCTGTTCCGTCTCGACTACGACGAGAAGCTCTTCAAGAAAAACTACCGCAATCCCGTGCTCGTCGCCTGCACGGACGGCGTCGGCAGCAAGGTCCAGGTGGCCGCCAAGGCCAAGAAGTTCGACACCGTCGGCATCGACCTGGTCGCGATGAGCGTCAACGACATGCTCGTCATGGGGGCCGAGCCTTTGTTCTTCCTGGACTACGTGGCCCTGCACAAGCTGGAGCCGGCCCTGGTGGCGCAGATGGTCAAAGGCGTCGCCGCCGGATGCCGCCAGGCGGATTGCGCCCTGCTGGGCGGGGAGACCGCCGAGATGCCCGACACCTATCGCAAGGGCGATTTCGACATGGCGGGCTTCGCTGTCGGCGTCGTCGAGAAGAACCGCATCATCACGGGCAAGCAGGTCCGCCCGGGCGACGTGATCCTGGGCCTGGGCTCTTCCGGCCTGCACAGCAACGGCTACGCGCTGGCCCGGAACATCTGCTTCAAGCGGGCCAAGCTCAAGGTCGCCGACACGATCGACGAGCTCAGCGGGCAGACGGTGGGCGAGGCGCTGCTGGCGCCGACGCGAATCTACGTCCGCCCGATCCTCAAGCTGGTCAACAAGTACAGGGTCAAGCGGGTCGTGCACGCGATGGCCCACATCACGGGCGCGGGCCTGCCGGGCAACGTCCCGCGCGTCCTGCCCGCCGACTGCAACGCCGTGATCAAGAAATCGAGCTGGCCGAGGCCCAAGATCTTCAATTTCCTCCAGAAGCTCGGGCCCGTCGAAGAGAAGGAAATGTTCGACGTCTTCAATATGGGCATCGGGTACGTCGTGATCGTCGCGGAGGACTTCGCCGACGCCGCGGCCCGCCTGCTCATCCAGGAAGGCGAGAAGGTCTACAACATCGGCAAGATCACCAAGGGAACCGGTCAGGTGGTGCTGAAAGACTGAAGACCCCGCGGGAAATCCGAAATTCGAAGCACGAAATCCGAAACAAATTCAAATGACCAAAGCTCGAAATTCAAAACGAGACTCCCGTGTGGCGACAGCGTTTCAGTCATTTGAATTTTGATCATTCGTGCTTGTTTCGGATTTCGAATTTCGATATTCGAATTTCCCGGCCTCGGGGCGTTTCGGATTTCGAATTTCGTGCTTGCCGTTCACGTTGGAGCTGCCCCTGAGGATGGATCAAAACCCTCGTCAGATCGCGTGGCACGTCGGCGCGACGATTCTGTTCGTCGCCTTCGCGGGCTACCTGTACTTTCCGCGATCCTCGCAGTTCGCCGGCTGGCAGTGGCTCCTGCCCATCAACACCTGCGTCGCGGCGTTCGGCGCCTATGTCCTGAGCCGCCGGTGGGTGCCCGGGTCCTCCGGCGCGATCCTGGCCGGACTGCTCTACGGCTTCGGCCCCTTCCTCCTGGGCCTGGCCAAAGTCCATCCCCTCGCAGGCTTTCTGGCCGCGTGCGTCCCCTGGCTGTTCGTACCGGCGGCGGTCCTGGAGAAGCGGCTGGGCAAAGCGGCCGGACTCGTGCTGCTGGCGGTGCCGTTCGCGGCGATCGTCCTGTTCTCCCACATCTCGGCGGCACAGCGATTCTTCGCGGCGCCGCTCCAGGTGAACGTCCGCCCGTCGGACCTCGCGGGCTTCATCGCGCCGCTGGCTCTGATCACTCGAAGCAGCGCCCTGCTGGGCCTCTACCATGTCCCCATGGCGGCCCTGGTCCTGGGCCTGGCGATGATGGGCAAGGCCCACCGCTACAGCCTTTTCGTCCTGGTGCTCGCGGGCTTTCTCCTGGCGTTCAGCAGGTCCATCCTCAGCGCCCACCAGGTCGCGTGGCTGGGCGTCAGTCCGATCCTGTGGCTGAGCATCCCCTTGACGTGGTGCGCGGTCCTGGCCGGCATCGGCCTTCACGGCCTGATCGCCGCGGGCTTCAACGACAGGAAGTGGATCCTCGCGGCGGTCATCACGCTCGGCGTATTCTCGATCGTGGCCCTTCTCCTGGCGGCCAAGTGCTTCCAGGTGATTCTCGGCCTGGGCGACGGCTACGCGCGGCTCTTCGTGGAAGCCGCGAAAATCTACCTCCTGGGCGCGGTCGCGACGGGCATCGTCTTTCTGATCACGCACATGAAGCTCCGCCTCCACTGGCTCCGCTGGGCCATTCTCTGCACCGCCTTGGCCGTCGATATTTTCCTCGGCGCCCGCTACATCGTCGACCGCGTGCTGTGACGCGAATCAGATTCGAATCATGAAATCCGAATTTCGAAATAGGTCGGGCCTTGGCGCAGATCAACTCATTCGAAAAGCTCCGCCGTACGCTCTCAGAGGTCTGCACTCTGCGACCGCAACCAAACCCAACTCCCCTCAGATGCCTTAGATTCTAAACTGGAATGTGTCGCACTTGCCCAACATGAGGTCGCACAACTGAGAGAGATTATCGGCGGCCTTGACCTTCTCAATCACTAGACAGACGAATACGCCCTGCGACCATTTGAGGGGGAGTACTTTGTGCAGCGTCTCCAAGAGCGCTTGCTTCTCGGCATCACGATGGTATTCGTGAGCATTGAGCCATGTGAACAACATCTCTTCACAGTTCATCAAGACGCCATTGGACCGCATTTTGACCATGGCCTGCATCCTCTGACCCGTATACTGATCACCCAAGAACTTCAGGAGCGGCGTGAGCGGAGAGTTCTTAAAGCGACGCCCGAGAAGGCTCTTAGTTCGATTGAAGCTCGCCGGTTCATCATGAAGTATGATGGGACGCAGCTTGTACAGAAGAAACTGCACATCATCCCAAGGCGGCGTGCTGACCGTGGTCACTAGACCTCTGGCTTCCGCCCAAGTCACGTTGAGGTGTACGCCTCGTCCCTCTTTGTAGAAGCGTGTCTCGCGTATGTCGTTCACATGGCCCTGGTATTGCCGAAGGAGTTGCAGCTCATCAGTAGAGAATCCGACGATGAACTCACATACCTTCCCATCCTCATCCGTAAATCGAAATGCGCTCTTCTCATTCATAGGAACTACCCCCTTTATCTCTGTTGCCTAATGAATGAGTCTCAAGGCACTACCTCTTTCGTGACAGACCCATCCGGCACGTCTTCCACCAACATTGTGCCTAAGATACTCGGAACAGACAAGATGAAAAGAAAGGAGCGGACAGACCGGGTGCGCCCACATGTCCTGGTGACCCGGCTGATGGCGAGAGGTCACCTGAGGGGTCCAGGCGCATGGCAGAAGATCCACCTCTACCCTACCAACGATGGGCAGACAGGTCCGAAGCGGACCTGTGTGGGGAGTTTGCCGCTTTGGGCCTCCAGCGAAGCACGCCAGCGGAACGCTTGAGAGGGTGCGTGGCACCCTGACTGCTGGTGGCTCCAATGCGACAAACTTCCGCCGTTCGGCGGCGGGTTCCGGATCAGTCCGCTTCTGCCGCTATCCATCGAGAGAAACCGGTCGTGTGCCAGAGAGACTGGTCACACCCAGTTGACTCCGCCGCCGAGGTCCGAGATCCTTGAGTTTTCGTCCCGATAACAGCGAGCCTCCTGACACAGCCGTCACGAGGGCTCTCTCTGCGCCGGCGTTCTTCCATCGCCTCCACGCTCGAAAGCTCGGGAACGGAGGCCGGCCGCGTGAAGGTCCGGCCGGCGCCGAGAGACTCGCATGTCCCTTCTGCCCGCGGAGTCCGCCGCAGATTCCGGAGAGAATCTCTCTCCCGGCAAGGGCGACGGACGCGTCGCTAAGTCCCGCTACGACAACGACTAACAAAAGCCGTGTCTCCGCGATGTTCTGCGATGCGTCGAAGGCGAATCGCGTCGTTCAATTCGATAAAGCCGAGGTTCATTCGGGTCGATAACTTCTGGGCAGGCGATCGGACGGTTCTCGCTGTCCGCGCGCGGATGGTCTGTGGGTGCAGAAGGCCGAAGACTGTGCGTCCGCGCCTCGCAGGCAGGCACATATGTCCCATTTGTCCTATGGGTCCCATGTGTAGGACGGATAGGACCGATGGGCCCTATGGGACGGGGCCCGAGGGGCCGCCCCGGACCGAAAAGGGTGAGAGCAATAGAGGACGACAGACCAGGCTTATGGGCGTCGCAACGACAATCAGAGTGATCG
>JBDKUU010000366.1:0-17726 GCA_039679525.1 Phycisphaerales bacterium
CTCATCCTTCGAACGAGAAGAAAGACGGTGCGTGATACGCACCCTACGAGCTCTGGCCTGGCCGCTCCTGACCGCCGCGTTCGCTATCCCGGCCATGGTCATCATCCTCCACCGCGAGAACATCAAAAGGCTGCTGGCCGGCACAGAAAGCAAAATCCGCGACAAAACTGCCAAATAATAGCGGAGACCCTGAGTCCCGTAGGGTGCGTATCACGCACCCCCCCCATCCTTCGAACGAGAAGAAAGACGGTGCGTGATACGCACCCTACGAGCCTGTCAGCCCTTCCGCCATGCCTATGAAGCTTCGCTTCCCAGGCTCTCTTGCCAGCGAGGGACACCGCAAAATGGCGGATCAGGTCGCGGCCTTGCTGGGCCTCGGCAAAAATCCCTCGTGAAATCCTTGTATTCACCCGGCCGGCGGCTATGATGGATTGCGGTTTGGCGGTATCGAGAGAACATGTCGTGCGTTGCCTGCGGGGCAACTGTCACGCGAGAGACAGACGTAGGTACCGTCGAGACAACTTCATTTTAGGAGGACACGTCATGCATCAGGCGACAAACCACAGAAGTGCGGCGAGATTCCTGCTCGCGATTCTCGGCCTTGTTTCGGCGGTCGGCATTCCCCAGGCGTATGCCGCCGAGGACATCACGGGCAATTGGGACATGGCCATGGAGTTCGGCGGCCGGCAGAGCTTCGCCACGCTGTCCATCACCAAGAGCCCCGACGGGACCCTCGCGGGCAAGTGGGGCCGGGACCCGGTGTCCAACCTCAAGTTCGACGGCCAGAAGCTCACCTTCGAGCGGACCGTCCGCTTCGGCGACAATGAGTTCACGCTGGACTACGCCGGCACTCTGAAGGACGGCAAGCTGATGGGCACGCTGTCCAGCGACCAGGGCGAGTTCCCCGCCAACGGCACGAAGATCAAGCCCATGCCCCCGGTGGTGGGCGTGTGGGACCTGGCGTACCAGATCGGCGACCGCGACGTCACGGCCAAGCTGACCGTCTCACAGAAGCCGGACGGCACGCTCGACGCCAAGTGGGCCAGCCAGATGGGCGAGAGCGCGATCTCCAACGTCAAGTTCCAGGATGGCAAGCTGACGTTTGACCGAACGGTCAAATTCAACGATCAGGAACTCAAGATGACGTTCGAAGGCACGGTCCAGGGCGACAAGCTCACCGGCGTGTCCAAGAGCGACATGGGCGAGATTGACGTTACCGGCACGCGTTTCGGCGCCGCCATCATCGGCAAGTGGGCCCTGACGACCGACACCGATCAGGGGCCGAGGGAATCGACACTGACCGTGTTCCCGGATCTGACCGCCCGCCAGGAGTTCTTCGGCGGCGAGACGCCCGTCAAGAACTTCAAGTTCGAGGGCAACCAGGTGACCTACACGCTGGAATTGGGCTTTGGCGATCAGACCTTCGTGATCGACTATAAGCTCAAGCTCCAGGACGGCACGCTCACCGGCGAGAGCAGCTCCGATCGCGGCACCAACAAGATGACCGGCAAGAAGATCCAGGAGACCCCCGAAGCCGCGACCGCCGCCCCGGTAGCCGCCGCTTCGGCCGCGTCCCCCGCGGTCGGCAAATGGGAGTTCACCCGGGAGACCGATCAGGGCCCCCGCACCAGCACGCTGACGATCAAGCCGGACATGACCGGCACGTACACGATGCGTGACAACGAGACCCCCATCTCGGACCTGAAAGTCAACGGCAACGACGTGAGCTTCACGATCGTCCGAACGTTCAACGACCGGGAATTCAAGATGGAGTTCAAGGGCAAGGTCGAGGGCGACACGCTGAAAGGCGCGTTCATCACGGATCGTGGCGAGCGGGAAGTCGAGGGCAAGAGGGCGAAGTGATATCATCGATTATTGATGATTGATTATTGATTATTGATGATTTGACGCCGGCCGGTGTTGTGGCTGTTTCACGCAGCCATGACACCGGCCGTTCGGTTATTTTGATCCAACTGTTCCTGTGAGACGAGGAGTCGGTCCCGGCAGAAGATTGGAGCAATACGCTCTACGTGCTGCCCTTCCGGATTCTCCTGAGCAGGCGATGGAAGCGAAGGCGATTCTCGGTGCCTTTCGTCTGTCCGAATTCCGAGCACACGGTGACTGTATACGCAAATCGCTTGCTTTCGTCGCAGGCTGCTTCGACGAGCGGAATAATCTGCTCAAAATGGTACTCAAGGAGGTGCTCAATGAGGCACACGGCGATGGCGGCGCGCAGGTCCTTATTTGCATGCGCTCCCCATTTCCGCGCGAAGCGCCAGACCTCCAATGGCTGCTCATCAATATACTCACCCACGGCAATGATGGCGTGCCAGCGAGGATCCTTAGCACCATCTGGGGCAGGATGTCCGGGTAGTATCCGCTCCGCACGTTCTATAGCCTTCCGCACTGCCGTCTCGGATGATTTCCGCTGAACAGGCATCACATGTCCTCGTTATGCGCCGGAGAGCGGGACCAGGCAGAGGAAGCGGAGCTTGGAGTCGCTGGTGTTCTTGAAGCTGTGCATGTCGTTGCCCGGGACGAAGACGACGTCCTCTTTCGAGACGGGATGGTTCTGGCCTTCGTGAACGAAGACGCCGGACCCTTCGACGATGAAGACTTCGTGCTCGTGCGGGTGGCGGTGCAGGGGCGTGTTGCCGCCGGGCTCGATTTCGAACATCCGCATCGCGAACGTCGGGGCGCCGTCGTCCTTCGAGATCAGCACGCGAATCGATGCCCCCTTGGCCCCTTCGACGTTCACAGGTTTCTTCGCTACGTTGATGCTCTTGGCGACCTTCATGGCGTCCCCTTTCGATTTCATCTGTCATCTGCGTAGGATGGGCTTTAGCCCATGCGGACAGACTTCGTATGAAAGACAGCATGGGCTGAAGCCCATCCTACAAGCCGACAAGCGACCTGTTACGACCCCAACTTCTTGCTCATCAGCTCCGCGACGATCTTCGGATTGGCCTGGCCCTTGGTCCTCTGCATCACCTGGCCCATGAGAAAGCCCCTGGCTTTCTGGGCCTTCTTGCCGCCGGTGACGATCTCGTTGACGGACGAGGCGTTCTCCGCAAGGACCTGATCGAGAATCCGCTCCAACTCACCGGCGTCGCTCTTCTGGATCAGGTTCAACTCCTGCGCCAGGACGTCGGGTTTCTTGTGCGTTTCGACCATCGCCGCGAGGATCGTGTTGCCCGCCGAGGCGCTGACCGTCCCGGCGTCGATCATCCTGGCCAGGTCCGCCACGCCGGCAGGCTCCAGGCCGAGCCCCGCCAGATCGCGACCCTGCTCCTTGGCGATCTTGAGGCCGACCTGCGTGAGCAGATTGCAGACGCGTTTGGGCGCCGCGCCCAGCTTCACCGCCTGCTCGAAGAAATCGGCGGTCGAACGGTCCGCCGTCAGGACTCCCGCATCGTACTCGCTCAAGCCGTACTCACGAACGTAGCGAATCTCCCGCTGAATCGGAAGCTCGCACAGCCGCGTGCGGATCTTCGCCAGCCATTGTTCCGACGTCGTCACGGGGACCAGGTCCGGGTCGGGGAAGTATCGATAATCGTGCGCTTCTTCCTTCTCCCGCTGAAGGACCGTGGCTTCGTTCACGTCGTCCCAGCCGCGGGTGGATTTGTTGCCCATCTGCATCGTGCGGCCGGTCTCGACGAAGTCGTCGAGCTGCCGTCGAACCTCGTAGGCGACGCTCCGCTCCAGGGCCCGGAAGCTGTTGAGGTTCTTGACCTCCGCGATCGGCGTCTTGAACTGCTGGCCGCCCCGCTCGATGATCAGATTCACGTTGGGCTCGAACCGCATGTGGCCCTTCTGCATGTCGGCCTCGGAGACGCCGAGGTACCGCACGATCCGCTGCAACTCGACAGCCAGCGCCCGCACCTCTTCGGCGCTGCTCAGATCGGGCTCGGTGACGATCTCCAGCAGAGGCGTGCCCGCGCGGTTGAGGTCCACCTGCGAATAATGGCCCGCCGTGTGCAGGTTCTTGCCCGCATCTTCCTCCAAGTGGGCCCGGCGGATGCGGACCCTCTTGGTCCTGCCGCCGTCGAGCGGGATCTCGATGTAGCCGGGCCCGCCCAACGGCAGATCGTACTGGCTGATCTGATAGTTCTTGGGCAGGTCGGGGTAGTAATAGCTCTTGCGATCCCACTTCGTAAAGCCTGCGATCTCGCAATTGAGGGCCATCGCGGCGAGGATCGAATGTTCGACGGCCTGCTCGTTCATCACAGGCAGCGCTCCCGGCAGCCCCAGACACACCGGGCACACCCGGCTGTTGGCCTCTTCGCCGAAGCTCAACGCGCAGCCGCAGAACATCTTCGTCCGCGTGTTGAGCTGCACGTGGATCTCCAGGCCGACAACAACTCTATAGCTTAGATCACTCATATTCTCTGACTGGGGGCGCTGCCCCCAGACCCCCGACATTTTTCGCTTCGGGCCAGAAGCATAAGCGGAGGGCAGGAACAATCCCAAAATCATTTAACAGAACAGGCGACGTCTGATATTCTGAATGCGTCACGGCGGAGGATAGGGCGCTGCTGACAAGCAACCCGAGCGCCGTCGTGATCCAGTAGCATGGGCGATGCCGCTCTCGTGGCGACGTCGCCCTATTCGTCTTCTGAGAGCATGCTATTGGCCCAAAGCGGAAAATGTCGGGGGTCCGGGGGCAGAGCCCCCGAGGGGCATGATGCTTCCACCCGACGATAGAAACAGAATTCCGCATTTGGGACCCCAGATCTATTCTACTCTACGGTCATCCGGCGAGAGCCGGTTTCTTCGCGTGCCAGTCCGTTCGGGCCTCGTGCATCCGGGCGATCCGCAGGAGCTTCGCCTCGCTGAAGGCGGGACCGACCACCTGCAGGCCGATCGGCATGCAGGCGTCGTCGAAGCCGCACGGGACGCTGATCCCCGGGATGCCCGCGAGATTGAGCGCAACCGTGTAGATGTCCGCCAGGTACATTTTCAACGGGTCGTCGGACTTCTCGCCGACTGCGAACGCCGTGGTCGGGGCCACCGGCATCATCATGCAGTCGCACCGCTCGAACGCCCGAACGAAGTCGCCGCGGATCAGGTTCCGCACCTTGAGGGCCTTGAGATAATAGGCGTCGTAGTAGCCGCTTGACAACGCATAGGTCCCGAGCATGATCCGCCGCTTGACCTCTTTGCCGAGGGCCTCTTCGCGAGACTTTGAGTAGACCTCGATATAGTCGTTCGGGTTCGGCGTGCGATAACCATAGTGAACGCCGTCGTAACGGGCCAGATTGCTGGACGCCTCGGCCGTCGCGATCACGTAGTAGGCCGCGATGGCGTAGTCCAGGTGCGGCATGGCCAGCTCGACGATCTGGGCTCCCGCCCGGCGATAGCCCTCGATCGCCTTGTCGACCGCCTGACGGACCGCCGGGTCCGCCCCCGCATTGAAGCCGGAGGCGACGCCGATTTTCAGCCGCTCGAGGGGCTCGTTCAACTTCGACAGATAGTCCTCGACAGGGGCGATTTCCTCGCTGACGCTCGTGCTGTCACAAGGGTCGTGTCCCGCGATCGCCTGCAGCATCAGGGCCGCATCCGCGACCGACTGCGTGATCGGCCCGACCTGGTCGAGGCTGGAGCCATAGGCGACCAGGCCGTAGCGAGAGACCCGTCCATAGGTGGGCTTGATGCCGACGACGCCGCAGAAGCTGGCCGGCTGGCGGATCGAACCGCCGGTGTCGGAGCCCAGGGCCGCGAAACACATCCGAGCCGCCGTGGCCGCGGCTGAACCGCCGCTGCTTCCGCCCGGGACGCGGGAGGTATCCCAGGGATTGACTGTCTTCTTCAGGCCCGAGTTCTCGGTGCTGGAGCCCATGGCGAACTCGTCCATGTTGGTCTTGCCGACGATGACCGCATCGGCAGCCAGGAGCTTTCGGATCACGGTCGCGTCGTACGGAGCATGGAAATTCTCCAGAATCCGCGAGCCGCAGGTGGTGGCGCCGAAGCTGGTGCACAGCACGTCTTTGACGGCCACCGGCACGCCCGCCAACGGACCCACCTTCTCGCCGGCGGCGATCCGTCGATCCACGGCCTGGGCCGCCTCCAACGCCTTCTCGCAAAACACCGCGAGGTACGCGCCGATCGTCGGATCGAGGCGTTCGATTCGCTCCAGGACGGCCCGGGTCGCCTCGACGCTGGTGACCTTGCCGGCGGCGATCCGGTCCCGCAACTCCAACGCTGTCAATTCGTGCACAGGCATAGCGGCGACTACTTGGCCTCCTCGGCCTTGTGCTGGCTCAGGAGCCACTCATAGAGTTTCGGATTGTTGTAGGTCTCGGTCCACGAGTCGTGATTCGCTTCGGGGTAGATCGTGATCTGCACGTTGCCGCCGGCGCGCTTGAGGGCGTCGACCATCTCCTGCGACTCCCGCAGCGGAACCACGTTGTCCTTGGCGCCGTGGAACGCCCAGACCGGCACGTTCTTGAGCCGCTCGGCCAGGAACCATTCGCCGCCGCCGCAGATCGGAACGATCGCCGCGAACCGGTTCGGATACCGGCACCCCAGCGCCCACGATCCGAACCCGCCCATGCTCAGGCCGGTCATGTAGACGCGATTGGCATCCACGGCGTATTTCGCCTGGACGTCGTCCAGCAGCGCCACCAGGGCGTCGAGCTGATCGGTCCACCAGCTATCGGCCGGGCATTGCGGCGACACGATGATGAACGGGAACTCCTTGCCCTGCTCGACCAGCTTGGCCGGGCCGTGCACCTTGACTTTGTTGACGTCGTTGCCCCGCTCGCCCGCCCCGTGGAGGAACAGCATCAGGGGCCACTTCTGGTCCTTGTTCTCGCCATAGCCCTTGGGCAGGTAGAGCAGGTACTTGAGCGACACCGACTTGGTGATTTGCTTGTGCATCGTTTGCTCGCTTTGCTTTCCGGTCGCACCGGACTCCCCGGCCGCCATGCAGCGTCCCGCCATCCCACAGCTCCCCACCACGAATGTCAACGCCAGACATGCCGCCTTGAAGATCCGCATTTCATTCTCCTTCCACAGCGCCTCCAGGCGCCAAACACCCGTACTCTCTACGCTGAACTGTCTTCCAGGATTTTGGGGACCTTGAAGAAAGGCCCGTCGCTGTCGGGCGCGTTGGACAGGGTCTTTTCCGTCCCGAGGGACGGACGCACCTCGTCGGTCCGAAGGACGTTGCTGATGGGCAGGCAATGGGCCAGGGGCTCGACACCGGTGGTGTCCAGCTCGTTCATCTTCTCGACGTAGCCGAGAACCGCCCCGAGCTGGCCGGTGAACTCCTCGATCTCCGCCTCGGTCAGGGCCAGGCGGGCCAGCTTGGCGACCTTTCGCACCTGCTCTGCGTCAATCCGCTGCTGCATGCGTCCAACCTAAAGAAAAAGCGAGGCACCATCGCGCCCCGCTGGGAAAGGACGATCCGCTTTGAGATCTCAAATTTGAAATCTCAGATTTGAGATCTCAGAAACTCAGCTAGCCTTCTCGGCAGCCTTGTAATTGCGTTTCAGGGGTTTCTGAATCAGGCCCATACGAATGGCCTTTGCCGAAACCCGGATCCGGCAGACCTTGCCGTCGATGATGGCGCGAACCTTCTGAATGTTCGGCTTGAACTTCCGCCGGGTGATGCCGGTGATTTTCTTGCCGACGCCGCCGAGCCGCTTGGCCTTACCACGCCGGGTGATGCTGTTCCCGAACACCGTCTTCTTGCCCGTAAAGGGACATTCTCTCGACATAACAAAACTCCTGCACCGTTCTGCAACGAATGATCGCTTTGCCGTTTCTGCCCAGAATCGGTCGCCCTGGGCAGACGCGAAATCGGTATTTTACCGGATCGCAGCGCATTTGCAAGCATAACCTAAGAAAAAACCTGCAAACCCAAGCGGGACGCCCATTGCCGCGTCTGAGCCGGCCGAAAGTCTCCCGATCCCACTCTCTGCGCTCTCCGCGACCTCTGCGGTTAAACAAAATGGAAACCGCAGAGGTCGCGGAGGACGCAGAGAGAAGAAAACAGAACCCTGCTGTTCGCACAAGGGACGGGCTAGTTCGACGCGTGATCGCCGGCCAGGGCGTCCGCGCTGACCAGCCGGACCACGTCGGCCGCCATCCGCTCGGCGACCTGCTCGTTGCCCCACTCGCTCACATGGCACCAATCGATGAAGATCGGCTGCTTCGCGGAGGAGAAAACCCCGCTCATGTCGTGGAAAAGCCCATCCTGAACGCCGGCGAAGGACTCTTGTTGCACGAATTGGGATATCTTCTCGCAGTACGGCTGCAAGTCCACGATTCCCTGCCGCACCTTCGACTCGCAGGTCGTCGGATGCCCTTTGCTGAAGACCGTCGGCTGCCAGTAGAACAGTGTCTTAAACCCGTACGACTCGCCCAACGTCCTGACGATCCGCATATTGCCCTGGTAGACCGCCAGGACTTCCTTGTACAGAACCTCGGGGTCGGCGTGAGAGCCCTCCCGTCCGGACGGATGCACGGCCGCCGAGGGAGGATCGATGGCAACACCGGCTTTTCGCAGGAGATTCTTCGTGAATCGCACCGTCGCCAGAGACGCCGCCGATCTGCGGAGGCACAGAAGCCTGAGGGTCCTATAATTCCCGGCCTGAGAGACATTGAACTCCTGCATCCTGTTGAACTCGTTCTGGGGCAGGCCGGCCTTCTGCTGCTGATAGGCGGAATAGATATCGTTGACCCCGTCGTAGAAAACGACCAGGTCCGGCACATTCCCATCCCGCAACTGCTGGAGCAGCGAAATCACCTCCTGGGTGCTCACGTAGCCCGACTCGCCGAAGTTGGTCACCCGGCACCGGACGCCCTTGGCTTCGAGAAGTCTGGCCAAGCACGAAGGAATCGTGAAATCGTCTCGGGCGCCCACCCCCCACATGGCCGAGCCGCCGAACGTGAAGATCTTCAGCGGATCGCCCTGGCCGCCTGCCTTGGCCTCGGCGTTCCATGTCCGGCGGATGCCGTTGGCGTCGACATTGATGTACTGCCCCTGAAAAGGCTGCCGTCGCCAGTAGACGTAGGACGTCCACCGGGTCACGGCCGACTGGTCCAGCTCTCTGAAGTACTCCTGCGTCCACGGCACATCGGCATAGACGTCCGACCGCGACCGCCCGTCGAGCGAGGAGGCCCGACTGCGGTCGACCGCCAGGTACGCCAGCGACAGCCCGGCCTCCAACAGCAGCAGGCAGAGAACCGCCGTGCAAAGAATCAGCCACGCGCTTCTCGCCTTCAACAGCAGCCTTCGGACCCTCCCTTCCATGGTCTTCTCCTATTCCCGTCGTCGATGTGCCGAGATCCGCCCCGTGCGTACCGATGACAATACCGCAGGAGTCCTCGCCGAGAATTCAGGAAATCCCCATAATTTGTTAGCTTGCGTTTTGGGAATCGATCCGCCATTCTATTGCGACGTAGTTTCGATCCGGGCGCGCGTGGACGAACCCTGGTGGAAGGATCTCGCTTCCCCTGGTGCGCTCCATCGGGAAATCCCAAGGTCGAATCAGGAGACGACATGGACATCCTCGGCATCTCGGCATTCTATCACGACAGCGCCGCCGCCATCGTGCGCGACGGGGACATCGTCGCGGCCGCCCAGGAAGAGCGGTTCACGCGGGTCAAGCACGACAGCCGCTTCCCCTCCCACGCCGTGGACTACTGCCTCCAGACCGCAGGGTTGACTCCCGACAAGCTCGATTACGTCGTTTTCTACGAGAAACCGCTGCTCAAATTCGAGCGGCTGCTGGAGACCTACCTGGCCTACGCACCGCGAGGATTCGGCCAATTCCTGGCGGGCCTGCCCATCTGGCTCAAGCAGAAGCTGCACCTGCCCCGCGAGATGGACAAGGCCCTCGGCCGGGCGTACAAGGGCCGCTACGTCTTCACGGAGCACCACGAATCGCACGCGGCCAGCGCGTTCTTCCCGTCGCCCTTCGAAGAGGCGGCCATCCTCACCATGGACGGCGTCGGCGAATGGGCCACCGCCAGCTTCGGCGTCGGACGGGGCAACAAGATCCGGCTCAGCCACGAGCTGCACTTCCCGCACTCCTTGGGCCTCTTGTACTCCGCCTTCACCTACTTCACAGGCTTCAAAGTCAACTCCGGCGAGTACAAGCTCATGGGCCTGGCCCCCTACGGCGAGCCCAAGTACCGCGACCTGATCCTGGAGAAACTGATCGACCTCAAGCCCGACGGGTCCTTCCGCCTGAACATGGACTACTTCGGCTACTGCACCACGATGTACATGACCAACCGCCGGTTCGAGCAGCTCTTCGGCGGTCCCGCCCGCAAGCCCGAGAGCCCGCTCACGCAACGGGAGATGGACATCGCCGCCTCGATCCAGGCCGTCACCGAAGAGGCCATGCTGCGGACCACCCGCCACATCCACGAGCTGACAGGCATGAAGAACCTCGTCCTGGCCGGCGGCGTGGCCCTCAACTGCGTCGCCAACGGACGCATCCTGCGGGAGACGCCCTTCGAAGGGTTCTGGATTCAGCCGGCGGCCGGCGACGCGGGCGGAGCATTGGGCGCGGCCCTCTTCGTCTGGCACCAGCTCCTGGACAACCCTCGCAAGACCGACGGCCGCGACCACCAGGGGGCCTCGCTCCTGGGACCCGCTTACGCCGACGAGCAGATTCGCCAGTTCCTCACTGGCAAGGGCGCGAAATATCACGCGTACAGCGACGAACGCGAGTTGATCACTCAAGTGGCGGACCTGATCGACCAAGGCAAGGTCATCGGCTGGTTCCAGGGCCGGATGGAGTTCGGCCCGAGGGCCCTGGGCAATCGCAGCATCATCGGCGACGCCCGCAGCCTGGACATGCAGTCGACGATGAACCTGAAGATCAAGTTCCGCGAGTCGTTCCGGCCGTTCGCCCCGTGCGTGCTCCGCGAGGACGTCGCGGACTATTTCGAGATGCGGCCGCACGAGGACAGCCCCTACCTGCTGCTGGTGGCCCCCGTTCGGGCGGACAAGCGGCTGGACTCGCTCCCCGTTTCGCTCCAGGGCCTGGAGAAGCTCAAGGCCAGGCGGAGCGTCGTGCCCGCGATCACGCACGTGGACTACTCGGCCCGCGTCCAGACTGTCGATCCCGAGCGGCACCCGCGTCTGCACAAGCTGATGACCGCGTTCAAACAGAAGACCGGCTGCCCGGTCATCATCAACACCAGCTTCAACATCCGGGGCGAGCCCATCGTCTGCTCGCCCGAGGACGCCTACCGCTGTTTCCTGGCGACGAACATGGACGTACTGGTTTTGGAGAACCAGATCCTGTATAAACAAGAGCAGCCGCAGGCGAAGAAGCACGAGATCGAGGAGTACAAGGCAAGGTTCTCGCTGGACTAGAAGCAGACGAAGATCGTAATATCGAAATTCGAAATCCGAAATTCGAAACAAGCACAAATGACCAAAACCCAAAATCCAAAACGGCACATCCGGCTGGCGACAGCGTTTCGATCATTTGGGTTTCGGTCCTTTGAATTTGTTTCGGATTTCGAAATTCGAATTTCGGATTTATTTCCGGGGTAGTTTCATGGCTCTAATGGAGATCGATTGGCATCCTACGCCCCGCCAGCTCCGCGTCTTCGGCGTCAGCGGCCTGGCGGCGTCGATCGTGGCGGCGGCGATCCTGCACTGGGTCTGGGGCGTGGCGAACGTGTGGGTCGCGATCGTCCCGATGGTCGGGGCGGGCATCTTTCTTTGCAGCCTGATCTCGCAGGCGGCCACGCGCCTGCTTTACGTGGGTCTGACGCTGGTCGCGATGCCGATCGGCCTGGTGGTCAGCTTCCTGCTGCTGGCCGGCTTCTACTTCCTGCTCCTGACGCCGCTGGCCTTGGTGTTCCGACTGATCGGCCGGGACGCGATGCGACGCAAGTACGAGCCCCAGGCACAGAGCTACTGGGTCGCCCACGCGTCGACGGAGAACATGGAACGGTACCTGCACGAATTCTGAAGCACGATCGTGAAGCGTGAAGCGGGCCTCGTGAAGCGTGGGCTCGCGAACGTCGCTTCACGTCTCACGCTTCACGAGGAACGATCTCAATGGCATCCCCAACCGACAAGACCGCGAAGTTCGACGACCTGGCCCAGCAGAAGCGTGTGCCGCTGATGGTGGAGTTCTGGTACTTCCTCAAGCACAACAAGAAGTGGTGGCTGTTGCCGATCCTGATCATGCTGCTGCTGTTGACCCTGCTGGTCCTGCTGGGCGGCTCGGGCGCGGCGGTCTTCATCTACCCGCTGTTCTGAGGACGTGACCCGTGACCCGTCGCTCGTGACGCATGACCCGTCGCTCATGACGGGCGACGCATGACAGCGTGACAAACGCAGGGCGTCACGGCCGCATGTTTGTAGTGACGCCGCAAGGCGTTGCTTTGCTCTTGAAAAAGGGGACATTCTGCTTTTCCGTCATCCGTCGAGACGACACGTGACACGGACAGGGCCGGCTTGTCATGAGGATTTCGAGCTTCGTGCTTTCTTCCGGTCACGGGTCACGAGCGACGAGTCACGAGTCCCTTCAGCGGACCAGGAGCTTCTCAGCGAGCCGGCGGATCTCGGGTGAGGCGGGATCGAGTTCCAGGGCCTTGCGGACCTCCGCCGTCCCGCCTTGGCGATCGCCCCGCTGGATCAGCAGCAGGCCCAGGTTGCCGTGCAGGCGGGCGCTGCCGGGGACGACCTCCAGACCCTCGCGACAGACCTTCTCGGCGTCGGCGAACCGCTTGCCCTTGAAGCACAGCTCCGCCAGGTCCAGGTAAGCCGGGACGTTGTCCGGCTCCAGGCGGATCGCTTTGCGAAAGAAGCTCTCGGCCAGGTCCGTGCGGCCCAGCTTGTTCTGGCACCAGCCCAGGTGGTAGCAGGCGGAGCCCGAGGTCGGCTTGATCGACAGGAGCTTCTCGTACTCCGCGATCGCTCCGGCCAGGTCGCCCTTGGTGCGGAGGACCGAGGCCAGCGAGTCGTGCGGCATGTGCGAGTGCGGCAGGAGCTTCTGCACGACGCGGTACTGTTCGAGCGATACGTCGTACTGCTTGAGGTCCTCGGCGAGCATCTGGCCGTAGTCCCAGCGAAGCCGCCAGTCGTCGGGGTATCGCGCGATCGTCTCGACGTAGCGGCCGGCAAGCGTCTGCAAGACCGCGGGCGTCAGGGCCTTTTGCTGCTGTTCGAGTTGCCCGGTCAGCCGCTCCATCTGTTCCTTGTGGCCGAGTTGGTTCGTGAACGGCGGCTTGGCCAGGAACCCGTGGACCACCATGCCCAGCGTCTCCTGGCGGCTCCAGTCGTTGTAGCCCAGCCGCTCGGCGCACCAGGACTCGCCGGGCACGGGACCGCGAGCCTCGGCCTTGGGGAACATGGCGGCGATCTGCGGCTCGAGCTGTTCGAGGACCGTGCGGGCCACGAGGCAGTTGCCGCGGAAGGTCAGGTGCACGTGCTCGTAGAACAGATCCTCGCCGGGCAGGCCGTGAGGGCTGTTGGCGTCGATCGCGGCGGCGACGTCGGCCAGTCGGACGCCCTGCTGCCCGCGTTGGTCCGCGACCGCTCGAATGATCTCGTTGATCCGAGTGTCGGCGCGGAATCGAAGCGTGTCGAGGTCGCGGGCTTTGACGTAACAGGCACGCGCGTTGTCGTAGTCCTCGACGCGTTCGTAGCCGCGGGCCAGCCGGAACTGAAGCTCCGCGTACGAGTCGTCGATCGCCGCGGCCTTGAGGTATGAGGCGATCGCGTCGGCGTCTTTGCCCTGCGTCTCGGCGATCGTGCCCTGCTTGTACGAGGCCTCCCAACTCGTCCGCTGCTCGGACGTCAGATCGGGCCGGTTCAACGAAGCGAACGCCGGGCAATCCCGCAGGTTGACGCCGATGGTGCACAGGACGGTCTGTGCCCCGCTTCCGGTCGCCAGCCGGCAGATGTCTTCGAGGTTGCGTTGGAAGTGGCTGTAGGTGGTCGCCATTCTCGGATCGACGGCGCGGACCTGATTGCCGAGGAACATCTCCATGCCCCGCCAGACCCGGGGCCCGCCCTGAGCGAGCTTGCCGGAGCCCATCGCCGAAACCAGTTGGCCCAGCTTCGTCGCCCGCAGGCGGATGCCCGCGCGGATCAGGCGAAGGTTAGACAGGGCCGGCGTCAGGACCGTGCCGGGGCCGTAGGGTCCGACAACCTCGTTGTTGCCCATGTAGACCACGAAAAAGTCCGGGTCGTACCGAGCGCAATCGCGGGCGATCTCCAGGACGACGTGTGAATTGATCGCGGCCATTGCGGCGGTGATCACCTCGAATCGGACGTCCGGATACCGTTCCTGGAGCATGGCTTCGAGGACGCGTCCGAATCGAAAGGCGTTGTTCGGGGCCCCCTGTGCGGCGGACTCCCCGAGCACGAAGATGCGACAGGTATTGGCGGGTTTCTCGACGGTGAAGACGAACGGCTCGAACTCGCGGGCCAGGATCGGCGGGAAGAACCGCCATCCGAACTTGACGTTCTCGCCCAGGGACGGCCGGCCGTCGACCTGGCAGGGAATCGCGACATGCGGATTGTAGCCGTAGCCGATGGCGCGAAGGCCGAGTTCGAGGAGCCCGAGGAACAGGACCGGCCCGACGACAATCGCGATCGAGCGGAAGAGCCAGATGCGA
The DNA here is from genome assembly GCA_039679525.1 of Phycisphaerales bacterium. Lineage (GTDB taxonomy): Bacteria > Planctomycetota > Phycisphaerae > Sedimentisphaerales > Anaerobacaceae > PLanc-01. The sequence goes on from JBDKUU010000366.1 coordinate 14,605, forward strand.
CGGCGAGAGGCCCCAGGCTGGAGGCTGGAGGCTGGAGGGGTCCCTACCGCCTCCGGCCTAAGGCCTACAGCCTTTCTTCTGGGCTTGTGCGCCATGGGCAGCACTCCACAACGAGGCGGGTTTCACAGGCGATCCGTCGCCGGCGTCGCTACTTGGCCACCACGGCGTCGACTTCGATCTCGAACAGCAGCTCGTCCCGGCAGACGTCGTTCTCCGCAATGATCGCCGGGAACGGCGGGATGCCGCTCTCGTCGCAATACTTGCGGAAGAGGGGTGCGTCCTTGGCCCGCTTGAAGTAGACCAGCGAGCGGGTGACGTCGCCCCAGTCCATGTCGCGATTTCGCAGGATCGCCTGGACCACGTCCATCGTCTGGCGGATCTGGGCCAGCGAGTCGTTGAGGAAAACGCTCTTGCCGTGCTCGTCGATGCTGGCGGTGCCGGAGATGTACATCCGACGGAGGTCGGGCACTTCCAGCTCCACCGCCCGGCTGAACGAGCTGCCGTACGACGGGGCCGGCGACTGCATCGGCGAGGGAACCTCGAACGCGGTCACGTCCTGGCTGTCGGTCTTGATCGCGAGCACGCCCGCCATCAGGGCCGCGCCCAGGATGTTGCGGCCGCCGATCCCGGTGCTGGCGGGCAGCAGGCCTTCGAAGACCTTGTGGTCCGTGAAGAACTTGTTGCGAACGCCGTTGAAATCCTTGTACCAGCCGAGGATGTTGTCGTTGTAGAACCAGGTGCGGAGCACGTCGCTGAAGGCCATGCCGGCGTTCTGGAGCAGGCTGTCCATCTGGGCGAAGACCGACGCGGCCTGCTCGGGCCGGCCGGCACGGATGTCCGGCGGCAGAAGGCCCGCGAGCCGGCAGTACTGGACGGTCCCGTCGTCGAAGACGGAGCCCGCCCGGCGGCCGTTGATCGACAGCGGCCGGACTGGCGTTCCGGAGACCGCCCACACGTACACGCCGCAGAGATTGTCCGTCCGGGAGTTCTCGACCCAGGCCAGGGGCACGCTGCCGCCCTCGACGGCCTTGGTCAACATCTGCAAGGCGTTGCGGTCGGCCGGGGCGAACCCCAGCGTCTCCACGGACACGATCCGCCCGTCGACCTGGCGCACCGCCTCCGCCGCTCTCTGGAACTGAGAGTCGGGCGTTTCGCCTTTCTCGGGGGTAATCGTGATGAAGTGCTCTTGAACTTGATCCCGGCTAACCGTGGTTATACTCAAGCCCGACGCCACTCGTTTTTGAAAACTCGTCAATGCCGAAGCTCCTGCCTGCAACCAAGAATTGTCGGTAGACTCAAGCCTTCTTTATACCAGAAAAGGCCCTCCGCCACAAGGACTTTTCTCACGACGTCGGAGCGAGGAGGAGCAAGCCGTTTCCTTACCCGGGCGGACCAGAGGCCTTCCTCTCTTCGATTCTCAGCGATCTCCGCGACCTCTGCGGTTTCCATTCCTGCTTAACCGCGAAGGTCGCGGAGGACGCCGAGAGAAGAGTAGAGACCTCACGGTCCGCAAAAAGAGCCGCCCGGGCTCTCGGATCGACAACCCCAAAACCTGCGGGTCCTACTCGATGCGTCGGCGGCCTTTCTTGCGAGCCGGTCCCTTGTGCGGCCGCTCGCCGGTGGGTCTTTTGCGGACCTTGGGCCGCTTCTCGGCCGGGCCGACCATGTGAGCGGTGGCGGTCCGTCGCAGGTATTCGACTTCCGATCTGGTCATGGGCCGGTATTGGCCGACGCCCAGACCTTCGATCTTGATGTTGCCGATCCGGGTCCTCTTGAGGGAATCGACGGACAGGCCCACGCTGGCCAGCATTCTTCGCACCTGGCGGTTGAGGCCCTGTCGAATCGTGATCTCGATGTGGGCTTCCTCGCGGCCGTTGTGGAGCACTTTGACCGTGGCCTGGCCGGTCTTGCCCTCGGCCAGGTACACGCCCTTGCGGAGCCGCTCGACGGCCGCGTCGTCCAGATGGCCGCTCACCCGGGCCACGTAGGTCTTGGGCACCTTGTATCGCGGATGCGTCAGGAGATTGGTCAACTCCGAGTCGTTGGTCAAGATCAACAGCCCCATCGTGTCGGCGTCCAGGCGGCCGACGCAGAAGACCCGCTCCGACGTGGGCACGAGGCCCACGGCGCTGGGCCGGCCCTGCGGATCGTGGCTGGCGCTGATGACGCCCTTGGGCTTGTTCACCAGGAAGTACACCCGATCGGGCGACTTGAGCCGCCGGCCACTGACGATGATCTGGTCGTTGTCCAGGTCCGCAAACGCCGGCAATTCGTCGACGACCTTGCCGTTGACGCGGACCACGCCCTGGAGGATCAGCTCCTCGCACTGCCGCCGGGAGGCCACGCCGGCCGAAGCCATCACTGTTTGAAGACGCTCTTTCATTGATGATGGATGATGGATCATTGATCATTGGAAGACAAGAGGCGCCCTCCGCATCAATAATCCTTCATCAATAATCCTTAATCAATGGCAATAGATTATTCCGACGCACAAGACGACCCAGATCAGCACGCCGATCTGGAACGGCCGATCCCGCAGGATCAGCTTCACCGGATCGGAGTACAAGCCCTTCTGCGTCAACGCGCTGAACCGAAAGATACAATACAGCACGATGAACGATGTGTACACAAGACTATTCGTGCCGAACCGCTCGATGGTTTGCGGATCCATCGCGTACATGAGGAAACAAATGACCGCCAGGACGCTGCTGACGTCGAGCATATGGGCCAGCAGTTCCGGCGTGTATTCGCCGAGGGTCTTGCGGAAAGCCTCGCTGTTCGCCTGAAGCTGGGCGATCTCGCCCCGACGTTTGCTGAAGGCCAGAAACAACGTCAACGCGAACGTGCACACCACCAGCCACGGCGAGATGAACACGTCGATCGCGACCGCCCCCGCCACCGCCCGCAGGCAGAATCCCACGGCGATGATCGCGCAGTCCAGGATCATCACATGCTTGAGCCCGAAGGAGTACAGAACCATCAGCAGCGTGTAACCCGCGACGATCGCCGCCAGTCCCGGCGAGAGCAGAAAGCTGCCGACCAGGGCCGGAACGATGCAGCCGGCAGCGACGATCGCGGCCGTCCGCACGGGCACCTTCCCCGACGCGATCGGCCGGCTGCGT
>JBDKUU010000367.1:0-2489 GCA_039679525.1 Phycisphaerales bacterium
CGACTCGTTGCTTTCGTCGTTCACGTTGCCGGGATCGATGATCCAACCGACGTAGTACGTTCCCGGTGGGATGTTCGTCGGGAACGCGGACCACAGCGTCACCGTGGTCCAGGAGTTCGCCGAGAGCCCCAGATTGACCTGGCCCAGGAAGTAGTCCGAGGCAGTGATCTGCTTGTCCGTCGAGGCGTAGAAGCTCACGAAGATCGTGTCGGGATCGCGATCGCCGGAAGCCTCGATGGCCGCCTCGACGCTCAGCGTTTGGCCCGGCTGTCCCGCTACGAAGCTGCTCGGTTCGAAACTGCTGTACTGGGTGCCTCCGTCACGGAGGTCGATCTCGCCTTGTCAGCCATACACTCCATGGTGAGAGCCGCCCGGCAGGGGCACCGACCCGCGTGGAGAAGCAGCATTCACTCGCAGCACGCCCATCAGAAGGACGATACAGACCGCCAGCCTCGCAATCGAGAAGACCCACCTCATGATGTTTCTCCCATCCACAAACGGCAGAACAGCAGCGCGTGCAGCCGCAAGCCTGTCACGTTCCTATCTCGAGCAGCATTTCGCTGCGTCCGCCTAATGCCTTTCCAAAGGTTATTATTATATCCTCTTGCGGCAAGAAGTCAATCCCTTTGTCTCAGAAACCAGTCACTCCGGAGAGGAAGGTCCCGCCGCAGATTCCCTCGATTCCCGCTTGGCAAGAACGGGTTTTCATTCGATGATGGAGGTCACGCTATTGCATACAGCGTCGAAAGTGCAGGCGAAAAAACACGCGAGGCAGACGGATTTGCGACGGATTTTGTCTGCGTGGCGAGAATAATATACAGAAAGCACGATCAGCCCCGAATGGCTCTGATGAGAGAGTGAATGGGAGTGGAGCCGGAGAAAGCGATGATCGCCGAGGCCCGGGCCGGCAGCGAATTGGCATGGCGGCAGTTGTTCGAGCTGCATTTCGACGCCGTCTACCGCTTCTGCCTCGCCCTGACGGCGGGCCGGCGCGAACTGGCCGAGGAGACGTCGCAACAGACCTTCGTCGCCGCCGCCCGGCGGATCGTCTGCTTCGATCCCCGCCAGGGGAGCTTTGGGGCGTGGCTGCTTGGGATCGCCCGGAATCGATACATGACGCTCGAGACCAAAGAGCGACGGCGGCGAAGACGCCAGTTGTCGCCACGAGACGAAGAGATCTGTTCGAAGGCGGGATCGGAGCCGGACCTGGGGGTGCATGAGGCCCTGGCTCGCCTGCCGAGCGACTATCGTCAGGCGCTGGAAGACAAGTATCTCAGGCAACTGACTATGAAAGAGATGGCCGAAGCCAACGGCGGGAGCATCGAGGCGATCGAGTCCCTTCTGCGGAGGGCAAGGGACCGATTCGCCTCGGTGTATGAGCAGATACGGAATGAAAAGTAGCGGGAGCTTCGATATGGACAGTCAAGAGACCGACACGCTTCTTCAGAGGGTACTCTCGGGTGGTCCGCCGGCGGAGAGGTTTCGCGTGAGGGCGATGATGGATTCCGCGTCGGCGTTCGTCCAGTTCAGACGCGTTCGTGCCCGGTGGCGCATCGCAGCCATGACCGCCGCGGCCGTAGTCGTGATCGGAGGATCGTTCTTTCTCGGGCGGTGCTCCGTCACGCTCCCTTCGGTTCCGCCGATGACGGGACCCGTTGCCACAGGCCCAGGCCGGAGTGTGACGGTTTCGAGAGATGTGATCGCGTGGCTGGAGGCGGCGCGGTTGTTCAGGCAGTTGGGCATGGAGGATCGCGTGGCTCGCGCCGTGGACCTCGCGAATCAATTGCTGCCTCGGGACGCCGCGTCGGTGGACGGCCCGACGGCACTGGTCCCTGCGGGCGGTGTGGATGAGGAGCCGTCGGTTGAAAACGCGAATCGGATTCTGGCACAGTTATTGGGAGAGTAAGGCGATGGGGACTTCAATAGGCAAGGCCGCACTGTGTTTGATGGGTCTCTGTCTGGCGATGGTGGCGCCCATGGGAGGAGGCCAAGCGCCTGCCGAAAAGGGCTCGGATGAAGGGGCAAGCATCTTGTATCGCGTCCAGACCGAAACGGATCCGGACCTGGCCGAGCTGATACGAATCGCGGTGGCGAACCGCAAGAACATCAGCGAACTCGAGATCGTTCGCCGCGTCACGCAGGGCTACGCCCAGACCAGACTGCTGGACCACCAAATCGCGCAGCTCACCCATAAACTGGAAACGACGCCGTCGCCCGACGACGTACGGTATGAACTTCTTTCGGCGAAGACGGAACTGGAATTGAAGCGTACAATGGAGATCGCCAACCTCAGGGAGGTCATGGGGCTGATCCCCAGGTTTCCTTTTGCCATGCAGCCGACGGAGAACCTCAGCGCCTGGGTGAGTCTTCAACTCCTGGACCATCGAGTCGTCGTGCTGGATGCTCTGAAAGGCTTCTCGGAACACTGGTACACGCAACGGCACAAGATGGTGGGGGTCCTGTCCGAGAAAAAAACGCTGGAATACCTC
>JBDKUU010000368.1:0-20899 GCA_039679525.1 Phycisphaerales bacterium
AATGGGCTCACGGCTGAGAATCCGGAGACCTTGTTCCGTGAGCTCCACACGGTAGTGATGGCCGGGCTCAACGACCATCATGGCATCGTCCCGACGGGAGGCGCCATCCGGTCCGGTGACGCTATACATCAATCGGATGGTTCCGGCCGGCGCGCCGCGGAGCAGGAATCCGCCCTCCTTGTCAATACGGGTCCGCGCGACGGGCATATCCTGCAAGCCTCCCCGAGGACCTGTCGCGTAGGCAAAAACGCAGTCGCCTTCAACGCCGGAATCCAGAGGGACACGGCCCTCGATGGCGACGGGGCGATCATCGAAGGTGACTGGAACCAGCGGATTGCCCCTATCCCAGGGAGCCGTCGCAGGCACGAGCGAGCAGACCAGCGGATTCCACAGATCCGGCTGGGAGGGGTCGAGCCTTCGCATCGCGATGAGGACGTTCTCGCCCGGCCGCATTCCCGAGACCTCGGCCCGACCGTCGGCGTCGCTCGTCGCCGCCTGCGGGAACGGGGGGAATACAGGCGAGGCATGCCTGCCCTCGAGCACGGAGACTGAAACCCCTTCGAGCGGCAGGCCGTTCGGATCGACAACGCGGACCGTCATCCGTCGCTTATACGGCAGGACCATGTCGAAATGATAGCTCTTGCGCGACTCGATCATGAAAGGTTCGCTGTCCGCGCCGCGAAGAACGTACGGGCTGTTCGGATCTCCCGGTCCCACGTTCAGCCTGACCGGGAACGTCGCCGGGCGGATTTTGCGGTCCTCGAATCGGCCGTCTCGTCCTGACGTCTGATGTCCCCTCAGCGTCGCGTGCACGTGCTGGTGGACGTCGCCGGTCTCGGCATCCTGCAGATAGGCGAACGCGCCTCTGACCGGTTGGCCCTCTTCATTGGCGACATTCACGGTGATTCTCGCATAGTGTTCGTCCGGCTTGTAGACCTTGAAGTCCAGGCCGGTGTATTCACCGTGGCCGTCCACCACGATGCAGGGGTTGCCGGACGATCCGGCGTTGCTGGTGAACGTCGGCACCGCGGGCCACTCGTACTGCCAGCTCTGCACGCGAATATGAATCGGACCGGCCGGAGCGCCTGTGACTCGCCAATGACCGTTGAGATCCGTCTCCGCATTGATGGAGAAGGCGGGTTGGACCTTGCCGTCCGGCATCGTGTCGTACTCGCCTCCATCGAGGGACAGGCGTGCCCCACTGACCGGCTTGCCGCTTGCGGCCCATGTGATGACGCCGGATAGTGTTGCCCCTCCGGCCGGCAAGGCATTCGGCAGCGGTTCTTTCGGTTCCTCAATGACGACTCGCATCCCGGCGGGCGGCTCATAGCTGAACATCTCATCGGAAATCAGTCCGCCGTACTCGATGTCGAAAACCTCAATCCTCTGCGAGACTTCTTCGCCATCGTCAGTATGGACGCTGAGCCGGTCGAGCAAGTGTGTTTCGGCATCGACGAGAGCTTCGAAGCGGGCGGTTTCGCCCCTCTCGTCCATCTCCATTCGATAGATGTCGAGTTCTCTGCCCTCGCGGCGAATCCGCCCGGCCGGCCCCTCGGAAAAGAACCCACTGAAGCTGTCGCTGAACTGGACCTGGAGAAAACAATCCACGACATCCAACGCTCGCCGCTGGGCGCGATCGTACAGATCGGACGGCTTCTTCGTGGCCTTGTTGAAAGGAACGCTCACAACCCACATCGTGGACCCGTTGGAGATCTCAATGGTCTCTTCATCCTGCCGCCGGAGCATGTTGGGGCGCTTGGCCCAGATCTCGCCCTCGTTGCCGTTCTCGTTGAACCTGGCGTGGAAGGTCTGGACGGTGGCCATGTTCGCCAGAACCTGGCCGAAGGCAAGGCCGCCCTTGGGACTTGAGAACCAGGCATGCACAACGACTCCGACAATCAGGACCGCTGCCGCCGCGACCCATTTCGCCTTGAGCCCGGAGATCGGCCGGACATGGCGGGGCGACTCCAGGCGACGTCGTGACTCGAACTCCTCTATGGAATGGCGGTGTTCCTCCTTCCACTGCCGGAAATCGAAGGACGGGTTATGCCCGCCGACAGTGGCACGGATCAAGTCGTCGAGTCTCTCCTGATGGCGTTCTGCTTTCATGGCATATCCTCCAGCGCGCCCGTGCGGCGAAGGGATTTGGCGAGTTTTCGTTTGGCCCGGGTCAGCAGGCCGTTGATCGCACTCTTCGAAAGGCCCAGCACGGCGGAGATCTGCTCGTACGACCGCTCGTGGTAGTACCGCAGGATCAGCGCCTCCCGCATGGACTCGGGCAGGTCGTCAATCGCTCGGCGGACGACCTCGACGGGCGAATCGAGATCGGGTTCGTCCTGAATCGCCGGCAACTCATCCACGTCGGTTGTTCGTTTCCGGGCCCGGCCCATGTCGACCGCGACGTTGCGGCAGATCTGGGCCAGCCAAGGGGCGAACTTCTCCGGCGTCTTGAGCCTTCCGAGATTCACCAGGGCCCTGGCGAACGCCTCCTGGGCGGCGTCCTCGGCAAGCTGATGGTCCCGCAGCGCGCTGTAGGCGACCGCCGTCATCGCGGCGTAGTACCGCTCACACAGCCTGCCGAAGCTGTCCAGATCGCCCGCCTGTGCGGCTCGTACGAGTTCCGTGTCCGATGCGATAGCCCGATCTCCAAAACGCCCTTGCTGTTGCCTTTCTATCCTACTTGTCGGGTCGAGAGCGGGAAAATAAGCGCAGAAAAACGCGCCGCGCGGATTCCTTCTCTACATTGTTCCTTGAGACACGCGGAATGCGACGCCGTCCCCGGTCCTTGGGTTTTCCCAACGCCCCGGTTCTCGATGAGTCGACGATGTGGAGAACAACGAGGGCGGAGCCCCTGAGATTCTCGCGGCCGGAGGATCTCACTTCGTGACAATCCCGGCGATCTCGGCGACGATTTGCTCGTGGGTCTTGTCGGTGCAGTCGATGGTGATCTGGGCGTACTTGCGGTAGAGGGGCTGGCGCTGGGCGTAGAGGGAACGAATGGTCTGGCCCTTTTCCATCACCACGCCGCGAGTGGGCAGGTTGGCGAGCCGCTGCTCGATCCGCTCCACCGGCAGGTCCAAATGGACGATGACACCGCGATCCGCCAGAGACCGCAGCGCTCTCTCGCTATAGACGACGCTGCCGCCGGTGGCGATCACGGCGTTCGTCAGGTCGATGCAGGCCGCATAGTCCTCTTCGATCTTACAGAACGCGGCCAGGCCCTCCGAGTCGATGATCTCCTGCAACGACCGCCCCTGCGCCGCCTGGATGAAGACGTCCGTGTCGAGAAAGTACCGTCCCAGGGCCTTGGCGAGCAGCACCCCCACGGTGCTCTTGCCCACCCCCGGCATCCCGATCAGCACGATGTTCCTACCCTTGGCGTCCATGATGCCGCATAGAGTAGCGGCCCACGGCGTCACCGGCAACAGCGAACACCGATTCACGCCGAACCGATCCCTCTACGGCACCCACGCCGGGTGACTCGGGTCGAACACGCCTTCCGGGAATTCGGGGTCGGTCCGGATGTAGATATTTGTCCATTGCGTCTGCCCTTGAGGGACCCACTTCGCATTTCTGTCGTCCCACCCCATCGACACTTCCCGGGCCTTCGCGGCGTACGGCTGCCCCGTCTCGAATCGGCCGTATTCTTGCACCTCCCACACCGAGGTCGGCTCGGAAGGAGTCTCGTACGGATTGAAGTCCACTTCGCTCACCTTCGGCTGGACCTGACCGGGCGGCATCCTATACTGATAGCTCTCCCGGCGGACGCACATCATCTCGCGACCGGGATCGAGATAGTACAGCGTTCGTCGCGCGGGCTCCATGACCTCGCCCCGCTGGATGTTGGCCTTGTCCTGAGCCTCGATGCAGAGCAGTCCTCGTTGTGCGGCGAGGGCGTTCTCGATCAATCTGCCCCTCCCGCAGATCGCCCAGCCAAGAGAGTCCAACTCCCCGCTGAGCCCGACGCCTGTGTGCATGCCGCTCAACTCTCTCCTGTCCTGTCTGTGCCACGCTCCGCGATCGTACTGGGCATCGTATTCGTACTCGCCGTCGTAGAGCGAAGCAGAGATGTAGTATGACTCCTGCGAATGCGCCCACGCTCGAACCGCCTGAATGCCTTGCGACAAGGGAACTGCGCCCGCCGGGGGCCGGGCTTCGAGAGAGTGGTGCTCCCAGCGGGCCTTCTGACCGTCCGCATAGACGACCGTGATTCCGTGCACGATTTCGTTCTCGTCCGTCTCTACGGCAATGAGAGTCCATTGCCCGGGCAAGCGTCCTCGGGCGGCGTCGAATCGCTCGATGACCTCGCGAGTCCGAGCGTCCGGCTCGCCGCGATCCGCCGCCTTGTCGGCAACGAGAACCTTGGCGTCCCGCGGCGCGCCGGCCTCGTAGATATCCGTCGGGCCGGAAGCGGGATAGTCGACGGTTCCCGATGCTACAGATCTCCATCCCTTCGGATGGATCTGTTCCCAGGTCATCTTCCGCATCAGGTGCGTGTCCGGATCGATGATCATCGTGACGATGCTGCGCATCTTGCCCGGCGGATTGCAGTCCATTGTCACGGTCGTCATCGAACGCCCTTCATGCACCGTCGTGCCGTACTCGACCTTCGTGCCCCGCTTCCCGGCGTCCTCAAGTTACTTGGCGAACCGGTCCATCATGCTCATCTGCAGGAGTTCCGGCGAAGTGGGCTCGCCCTGCTCCACAACGATCGTGTTGCTCGCGGGATCGTATCGGAACACTCGTCCCGTGTCCTCCTCCGTGCAGGAGATCCGGCCACCAGCATGCTTTTCGATCTGCCGCGGCGGATTCCGCGACGTCCAGGATTCCCAGCCCTCGGGACGCCTGCCCATCGCCGCCACCGCGTTGGCATCCACGAATTCGGCCGCCAGAACGAAGTGGCTGTGCTCCACCTGCTTCATGGCCTTGCGGATCTCCTCCAGTCCGAAAGCCGGGGTCGTGATTCCCATCCAATCGCCCATCATCGCCAGCACCGCCGTCAGAATGACAGCAGCGGCCGCGGCGGGTTTGGTCATCTTGCTTCGCATGATGGTTCTCCAGATCCTCGCGGAGCGAGCAGTTGGTTGCGTGGACGCATGGGCCAACGACTGGCGGACTCGATCCAAGACCCGGCCGGCTCGCTGCTGCGGCGGTTCGATCTCGGACAGCAGATCGAGACGCCGTCGAAGCTCCGTTTCATTCATCTTCGACATGCTGCACCTCTCTTCCATCCTCCAACACAAGGCTGCGTAGCGCGCTCATCGCTCTGGAGCACAAAGCGCGCACGTGGTGCGGCGTCTTGCCGAGTTGGTCAGCGATATCTTCGTACGACTCCTGTTGGATGTACCGCAGGACGAAGGCCTCGCGCGAGGGGCCGCGGAGCCGGCCGATCGCCGCGAGGACCTGGTCCAATTCCTCGGACTCGATCAGTTTGCCCAGGGGCGAGCCGCCCTGCGAGACGCATTCGAGCGATTCGTCGAGCGGGATCGACCGGCGGCTCTTCTCCCGCCGTCGCCAGTCGAAGGCCAGGTTGATCGCGGCCCGACGAGCGTAAGCGTGCCAGCACTCGACGCCGCCCTGCTCCCTGGCGACGCTGAGCTTGAGAAACAGCTCCTGCATGAGTTCCTCGGCCACGTCCTGGCGCAGAGTGAGCCGGGTCAACAGGGCGTACAGACTCGCCCCGGATCGATCCATCAATTCGAGCAGTTCTGTCCGCCGGTCGCTCACTCCAGGCTCCTGTCCGGTTCGTGCCTCGTCACATCACCATTATAGACGGACAACCCCCGCCCCGCGCAACGACAAGACACGCAAAAAGCAACGGCCGAGTGCGACCGGAACGGAAAGAAGGAAAAGGGGACATTCTGCTTTTTGGGGTCAAGGGTCTCGACCGGATTGATAGGAGCCGAAAGAGCAGAATGTCCCCTCTTCCACCCAAGACAAAGCGAGAAGAAGCGGACCGATCCGGATTCCGCCGGGTCCGGCGGGAGTTTTCCGCTTTGGGGTCACTTGCACAAAAGGTGCTGCGCACCCTGCTGCCCCTCTATTCGAGACCGTCGCATACGAATGTGAAATGTGTAGGTCTGACCCTCGCGATTCTCTTGAAGGAGCAGGAGCGGCACGCCCGAAGCGGTCGTGCAGGGCAAGTTTATCACATTTCGCCTCCGGCTTGATACGCGAACGAAGCGTTCGCTTGTGGGACCGAACCTTGTGCAGGGACAGGCAACGCCGCTCTCACGCTGGCGGCCCAAAGCGGCAAACCCCCGACGTGAAGCGTCGGAATCTGTATCCGTTCGTCCCTGCAATTCCGTGAAGAACCAAACAAGAACGGCCGGGCTCCGCTGCCCGGCCGTCGTTGGGTCGCGAGGATTTGGGGTCGCTACTTCTTTTGAAGCTCGTCCGGGTGGGCGTTGACGAAATCGGCCGGGGGCTCCATGGGGATGAAGGTGTCGGGTAGAAGCTGCGGAGCGTAATCGAACTGGTCCTGCGCGAGGGTCAAGGCGCACTTCGGATCGCCCGTCACGGGCAGCCCGGACAGCTCGATCCGCATCGGCAGTTTCGTCTCGACATCAAACCAGAGTCTACCGATCCGGTTTTTGGCATCGTCCCCTTCCCCGGCGGTTTGAATCTCGAAGCCGACGCAGGCACGGCCGTTGATGACTCGATCCTCCAGCAGTCTCTGCGCCTTGTCCATCCGGCCGACGCAGCTACGCATCCTCTCGACGGGGTCCACGTCGCCGAAGCTGCCTTTGTGCCGAACCGCCCCGTAGCACTTCAGATCGAACCGCACGCCGGTCTGGATCATGTCGTTCCCGTCCGGGATGTACCATTGGATCTCCCGCAGGGAATTCCCGTCGTAGATGTCACGACGGTAGCTGTCCTTCGATACGTAGAATCGGGTCCACGTGCTCGACGTGTGCTCCGAACCGTCGTCGCCGACGAACACCATCTGCTCCCGGCAGGTCACAGCCTTGACCCGGTCGAGGGCCGTCAGCAGTTCCCGGCCCAACGCGGCCGGCGAGCCGAGCCACCATTTGCCCGCGTTCGAACCGCCGAAGGGCCAGAACGTGACGCCCCCCAGCACGATCAAGATCGTCGCCGCCGCGAGGGCGAGCTTTCCTGTTGCAGTCTTCATGGTCAATCTCCCTATTCGTGTCCGGCTCATGGCCGGCGTTTGTTTGTGGGACTCATCCAACGCGTCGCAGATATTCTCAAGCGTCGCGCGCCGCCGCTCGGGCGTCGTCGCGTAACGCAGTTTGTGGAGCATGCCTTCCAGGGATTCGTCCGATTTCATTCTGCCACCTCGCCGTTCAATATCGAACGCAGCTTGTCCAATCCGTACCGGTACCGGCTGATCGCCGTCTTGAGCGAGACGTTCTGATGACCCGCGATCTCCCGGAATTTCAATCCTGCGTGCACGTGGAGCATGATCGCCTCGCGCTGCTCGTAAGGCAGCTCTTCGACCGCGGCCCGAAGCCGCAGCATCTCGTCGCTGCGGATCACCATCTGCACCGGCCCGTCCGAGCCGGCGGCCACCTGGTCGGCGTCAGAGAGAGGCGCCAGCCGCTCGCGGGCCTGCCTGCGATAGCGATCCCTGGCCCGATTGGCGACCGCCGTGGCCAGGTACGCCCGCAACGTCTTGCGGAGTTCCAGCCGGGGCGACGAGCGGACCAGGCCCAGAAAGACATCCTGGACCACGTCCTGGGCCGCAGCCGAATCGCGGAGCAGGTTGGCCGCCAGCGTCAGCAGGTCGCCCTCGTACTGCTCGTAGATCAGCCGCAGGGCTTCCCGGTCGCCGCGTTTCAACCGCCACAACAATCTTCTGTCTTCGAACATCACGAATCCGCCGGCACATCGTCGATCGATCGTTACACCCCTATGACGTCCGCCGAGCCCCGTTTACCTTATATCCGTCAATCGATGACGCGCCCCAGGAAAACCCCGGGCAGATTGACCGATAACCGAGCGAATGGATGGGTTTCGACGAGCCAATCGTTTTTTTGCGCCGACGACGCCGGTCCCTCCGAAGGCCTGTGAACGCCCCCTTTCGCCCCGCCGGCGCGACAGTTCGCGCGGCGTTTCGCCGCTGCGGGACTTATCCCGCACAGAGCGGCAGCCGATAGCTCACGTAGCGCGGGGCAACCCGGCGGCGCACTGCCGTCGGAGCGTCCTGCCGGCGACGCGAAGCAAGGTGAAAGGACTATGGAGATGATGGAGAAGGCCCGCGACCTCATGCAGCTCGGCGTCCGGACGATCGAGAAAGACTGTTCGGTGTACGACGCCATCGCGACTCTCGCGGAGTGCAGAATCAGCGGATTGCCCGTGACGGACGGCTCGGTTCTGGTCGGCATCATCACGGAAAAGGATATTCTCCAATTGCTCTTTCGCGAAGAGCGTCTCCCGGGGCCTGTGGAGAAGTACATGACCCGCGACGTCGTGACATTCGAGGAAGAGGACGACGTCGCCGAAATCTGGACCTGCCTGGTGCGTCAGCCCTACCGCCGGGTGCCCATCGTGCGGGAGGGCAGGCCGACCGGCATCGTCAGCAGGGCGGACCTGCTTCGCGCCTGCATGAAGAACTTCGAGCCGGGCCTGTCGGACGGGACGCGGCAGTCCCGGGGTCCGCGCGTCCAGGACGTCATGACCATCGGCCTCCAGACCACCACGCTCAACTCGCCCCTGCTGGAGGCCGCCGAGATCCTCGTCACTCACGGGATCACCGGCCTGCCTGTCGTCGACGATTCCATGCGGCTGCTGGGCATCCTGTCCGAGAAGGACGTGTTGCGGCTTCTCGACAGCTCCCCCTCGCGGGCCTGGCGAGTCCGCGACGTGATGACGCCCGACGTCGTCAGCTTCAACCTGGACGACGACCTGTTCGACGTGTGCAAGTGCCTGGCGAACAACAGCTTTCGCCGGGTGCCGGTGCTCGATCGGGGCCGGCTCGTGGGCATCATCAGCCGGGCCGATCTGATCCTGTACATCCTCAAGCACCGAACGATCCTGTTCCGAGGCCGAGCCTTGGTGGATTCGTGCGCGACATGCTGACGTACTTCCTTCCCTCAGACGCGATCGCCCGCAGAAAGAAGTAAGCCACAGAGGTCACAGAGACCACAGAGGCGGTTGTGGCATACAGCCATGGTTCTTCCGTCTTCCCCTGTGTACTCTGTGACCTCTGTGGCAACCAACCTCATCCGTATGACGTTCGGCTATGGCATCAGAGGCGTGTAATCGCTCGGGATATTCGGCTCGAAGACGGCCGGGTCCACGGCCTCGGACCACTTGAACTCCATGAGCCATCGGACCGCGGCGCCGTCGGCCGTGCCTTCGATCTCGATTCGGATCGGCAGTTCAGTCACTGGGTTGACCCATAGCCTGCCGATGCCGTTTTCGAGTTTCTTGCCGTGGGTCGGCGGGTCCGTCACTTCGACGCCCTCGACCTCGACGCCGTCGATGACAGAGCGGCCTAGCTCCTTCTGAGGCCGGGCCAGGAACTTCGTGAGGTACTCGGCCGGGTCTTCGTACTCGTCGGGCATCTTGCCTCGCTGCTCAGGCGGCAGCGGAGTCTTCGACCATTTCTTCTCGGCCGGGATCACCATGGTCAGCGTGTCCTCGGTCGGCGGGACGTACCAGGAGACCCCGGCGTCGCCGCCGCGGATGTCCATGCGAAAGCCATATCGCTCCGAGAGGTAGAAGGTCCATTGGGGACTCTTCTCCACCGGAGGGTTGACGCCATTCGGGTCGCGGACGCCGATCGTCAGTCGGAACATGAAAGTGTCGATCGCCTGGATATGACTGGGGATCTGGGCCCAGGCGACCGAGCCGCCGGGGGTGTTGATGATGTTCAGGCCGAGCAACGCCGCGAGCACCACCGCGGCCGCCGCAGCCAATTTCGTGATGGAACTGGTCATGATCGTTCTCCTCATCGTAAGAGGGGTGAGTGTCTGTTCGCCGGCCAGCGCGTTGTCGATGTCGCCGTGAACGCGCGAGTCGAGGTCTTCGCCGGCCTTTCGATGCAACTGTCTGATGCACTTGTCGATTCTGTCTGCTGGTTTCATTCTTTCGCCTCACTATCGAGCAGGGCCCGCAGTTTCTCGACGGCGTACCGGTGCCGCCCTAGCACGGTGTTGATGGAGACGCCCTGGGCTTCGGCGATCGCCGCGAAACGCATTCCGCTGTGCGACCGCAGGAGCAGGACTTCGCGTTGCTCATAAGGCAACTGCTGCAAAGCCGCGCTCAGCCGGCTGAGTTCTTCGCCGAAGATGGCCGCCTGATCGGGCGGGGGCTCGCGACAAGGCGTCTCCGGAACATCTTCCAACGGAGCCCCCTGCCGCCGCCTGCCGGCCTTGTTGACGTTCCTCGCCCGGTTGGCGACGCACGTCGCCAGGTAGCCTTTGAGACTGCCCGTCAGTCGGAAGCCGCCCGCCGTGCCGAGGAACGAGAGGAACACATCGTGCACAACGTCCTCGGCCAGGCGAACGTCCATCAGCAGCGCCGCGGCCAGCGTCACCAGATCGTCCTTGTACTTGTCGTAGACGCGGTGCAGGACGCTCTTGTCGCCGCGGTTGAACCTCAGGATGAGCAATCTGTCTTCCAGCATCGAACGGCCGCTCTCACAAAACAATCGACTGTCGCATATATAACAACTCGCCGGCGGTCTTTCGTATATCGATTTGCGATTTTTCGCGACGCTCGGAGGAGACTCCAAAGCAGAGAGCGCGTTTCGTAGGGTGGGCTCTTAGCCCACGCGTCAATACGCATCGATGATTCAACGCGTGGGTTAAGAACCCACCCTACGAAACGCGCAACGTCGATCCGCACGTTTCTGCGTCGGCTTGCCGAGGGGTGTCCATAGGAGTAGAATCTCTCCCAATGAACCGGGTACTAGCCTTTGAAGGAGCAGCAGCGTGAGAGCATTCATTTCTTTGGCGATTGCAGCAGTTCTTTGTCAAACCCTCGGAGCCCAGCAGCCGGCGAAGCTCGGCAAGTTCACGCCGGGAGAGGTCTGGCCGGACAGCGACGGCAATCCGATCCAGGCCCACGGCGGCGCAGTCATCGTCCGGGACGGCATCCACTACTGGTACGGCGAAGACCGCACGGTCCGCAGCCGCACCGACGTGTCGTGCTACAGCTCGACCGATCTGTACAACTGGAAACGCGAGGGCGTCGCGTTCAAACGCGATGATCTGCCCGAGGACCTCCGCGGCAACACGTTCATCGAGCGGCCCAAGGTCATCCACAACGCCAAGACCGGCAAGTACGTCCTGTGGATGCACCTGGAGCAGCAGGGCTATCACTTCGCACAGGCCGGCATCGCGGTCGGCGACCAGCCGGCGGGTCCCTTCACATTCGTCCGGCACATGCGCCCCGTTCAGTTCGACTTCGGGTATCAAGACGATGATCCGGATCGTCAGAAGGAGTTCGGCGGCACCTATCGCGACATGAACCTCTTCGTGGACGACGATGGCAAGGCCTACGCGCTCTACGCCTCCGAGGGCAACTGGACCCTGTACATCGTGCGACTCAACGAGGAGTACACGGGCCCCGAGACTCCGATAGTCCAGGACAAGACCTGGGCCCGCGTTCTCGTCCGCAAGATGCGTGAGGCTCCCGCCCCATTCAAGTACAACGGCCGCTATTACCTGATCACCTCAGGCTGCACCGGCTGGAACCCCAACGCGGCGGACTACGCCGTGGCGGACAATATCCTGGGTCCGTGGGAATCCAAGGGCAATCCGTGCAGCGGCCCCGAGTCGGCGCGGACGTTCCGCTCGCAGAGCACGTGCGTACTGCCCGTGACGGGCAAGCCCGGCTGCTTCATCTTCATGGCGGATCGCTGGAACCCGCGTCGGCTCCCCGATTCCCGCTACATCTGGCTGCCCCTGAAGATCGACGCCGACGGCGACGTCACGATCCCCTGGCAGAACGAATGGGACCTGGGCTGGTTCGACAGGCCATAAGACGAACGGAAATGGCTCGCGCAAGGATCAAGACCCTGTCGTCCTGAACGGAGTGAAGCGTAGTGAAGGGCCTGTCGCGTGCGTCAGCGGAGGCGCGCCCGAAGCGGGCGTGCCTGGGGAGTTTTTCGCTTTACGGCCTCCGGCTTGATGCGTGAACGAAGCGTTCACTTGTGGGGCCTGGCGCGGCACGGGGGCGTCCGACGCCCCTCCATGCTGGTGGCCCAAAAGCGGCAAACTCCCGACGCGAAGCGTCGGAATCTGTGCTCTTTCGTTCCCGCAATTCCATGAAACGCCAGAGGAAAAAGGCCGGGAGAGCATCCCGGCCTTTCGTGTATTCACATCATATGTCTAACCGACCCAGGCGGTGAAGTCTGTCGTCAGAACATTTCGTGCTTCTGCGGCGCCTCTTTCCAATTGATCTGGATCGCGCCCACGTTGGCCGCCAGTTCGATCTTGTTCTTGCCCTGGCCGAGCGTGCCGCTGGCGTGGCTGCCCAGCAGAGCGCCCTGCGAATTGCCGTCATGCACGACGGCCGCGCCGGTGATCGCCAGAGGCAGGTTGCTCGAAATCGAGCCGACCTGGGCCTGAGCCTGAATCTTCGCGGAGAGGTCGCGGGAAGTCGCGAAGTCGATGTTCCCCACGTTCGTGCGGATCGCGACGTCGCCTTGCAGATCCCACGTCTTGATGGCGCCGACATCCACGGCCGCCGTCACATCGCCCTGGAGGGAGGTCAGGTTCAGATTCCCCACCTTCAGCCTGGCCTCGACGTTGGCGTCGTTCGGGACGACGATATTCAGGTTGACGCTGATCTTGTTTCGCTGCTCGTCGGTCATGCCTTCGGACATCCGGACGGCGACCTGGATGCGGCCGTCGACCGGCGTGACCTGGACGACGACGCCCTTGGCGAGCCGTTCGGCTTCTTCACGATCCTCGCTCTTGATCCGGGCCGTCGCCTTGACGGTGCAGTCGCGTCCCTCGGCGCCCTCGATCGCGACGTCCCCGATGCCGTTCCCCACCGTCAGGGTCGCCTCGGCGGGCACGGACTGGACGACGAAATCGCCGCACGACACCGCCAGCTCTTGCCGGTTCTCCATCCGGGGAGCAGCCCCCGGCAGGGGCATGGCCGGCGTCGGCTGGACATTCGGCGTCGGATTCGGCGTCACGACAACATGGGGCGTCGACACGTGGACATTCACAGCCCCCGGCGGCGTCTGCGGCACAGGAGGCACGGCGTGCGAGACGGCTGCGTCCGCCCGGGTCACGATTCGCACGGTATTGCCGTCGCCGCGGACCATGGCCAGGCCCCGTTGGGCCAGGACCTTTCCGAGCAACGCGTACAAATCCTTGGCCTGCATGGTTCCCGTGGGTCTGTCGCCGCCATCAAGCGTCACTTCACCCGCGACCTGCTGCGGATCGTAGACGTAGTTCAGATTCAGATACTTGCCGACAAGGTCCATAAGGTGGATGAGGTCGATGCGCTCGGGCAGTTGCAGGTTGATCGTGCGATCGCCGTCGGGCAGGTCCGGCTGCTCCTGGTGAACCGGGCCTGCACTCATATCGACCGGCATCTCGGGCATTTGCGGCACAGGAGGCATCTGCGGCATCGGAGGCATGGCAGGCATAGCGGGCATAGCGGACCCGGCGGACCCGGCCTCGGGAGCCGGGGCCGCCTCAGTGGCGTCTTCGCCGCCCTGCTGGTATCGGCGGCCCATCTCCTGGCCCCACTTCTCCATCTTCTGGCCCCAGGTCTCCATCTCCTGCTCCCACCGCTTCATCTCATCGCTGTTCTCCCAGTTCTTGATGTCGGCCTGGTACTTCTGCATCTGCTCGCTCTGGGCCCAGTGGTTCATCTTCTCGCCCATCTTGTCGAGATGCTTGGCCATCGCCGCCTCGCGTCTGGCCTCGGCCTTGACTCTCTCGGTGTCGGCGGCCGCTCGGAGGGCCTCCACCTTGGCCCGCTGGGCGTCCACTTGAGCTCGCTGAGCCTCCACCTGGGCTTTCTTCTGTTCATCCATCGATCGAGCCTGTTCCCGCGCGGCTTGGGCGCGTTCCTCTGAGACTCGCCGAGCCTCCTCAACGTCCTTCAATTTACGAGCGTCCTGGCTCAGGGGATCCTCGTCCTGCCAAGGGACGACGGTGACGTTGCCTTGATCGGTCTTCTGTTTCCGGTGAACCTGACTCGTGGTAGTCGAATAGACACGCCTCGTCTCGGCCTTGTCGACCGGTTGAGCGTTCTTGTCCCTGAGAGCCTGCAACTGCTCCTGCAATTGCTGCTGCTGAGCCATCAATTCCTTGAGCTGAGCCTGTAATTTGGCGATCTCCTGCGACGCCTGATCGTCATGTTTCACGACGTCCGGCGACGGCGAATTCGAAGCCGCCTCCTGGGCCCGCGCCATGGGGAGCACGCAGGCCAGCATCAGAGCGGCGATCGCTGCAACGGTTACACGTTTCATGGTTCTATACCTCCAGGTTGGCTTGGTCAGCCAATTCAATCGGACTAGTAGACGATTCGAGTCTTCGAACAGGCCCAAGAGGCCCAGGCCCGGCTCGACCGACGAGGTCAACAGCCGCCGGGCGGTTTCCAGAAGCGTCTGGCGATAGGCCATGGTCTGCTCGCGAAGCAGCTCGGCCACGGTCGCGTCGCACGACAGTTCCCGCAGGTGGTGCACCTGCCGTCGCACGAGCCAGAGCAGCGGGTTGTACCAGTAGGCGACCTGGAGCAGCATGTACAGACCATGCGCGATCAGATCGCCCCGCTTGATGTGCGCCAGCTCGTGAAGCAGCATGTGCTCGGTGTCCCGCCGGGACAGCTTGCCCAGATACCCTTTGGGCATCAGCAGCACGGGGCGGAACATCCCGAACACCGCGGGGGTGGCGAGCCTCCTGGTCACGACGACCCGGGGGATGTAGCTCAGCTCCAGACGCCTCGCGCAGGCGGCCAGTTGATTGTAGAAGGATTCCGGCAGTGAAGCGGCTGCCGTTTCCTGTGCGCGCCGGCCGACGAGCGAGTGCAATCGGAGGAAAAGCCATATTCCCAGAATCAGCGTTCCCGCGAGGGACGCCATCATTGCGTAGACTTGCCAGGTTACGGAGGACAGAGGACTGAGAACGGAGGACGGAGCTGCGCCTTGGCCGCCGACGGCCTCGTTCGTAGTGACGCCGTAAGGCGTTATCTGATATGCCCTTACGGGCACACTACCAACAGGGTCGCCGGGCGAGACGATCGAATCCGCCATCGGCCTGCGGAACATGTCCTCGTTGAGAAGGATCAAGCCACGGCCTTCGGGGACGGCCGGCTTCTCAGTCTGAAGCCAGGCGAGGCCCTGCTTGACGAGGGGGGCCACGCTCGGCACGACGCCGCTGGGCAGCGACAGCGAAGGCGGCAGCAGGAGTTTGATCAGGATCAGCGACCACAGCGCATACCGCAACTGCGGCCAGGCCCACCGGCGGGTCAGCCGGTCGATGGCCGCGATCACGAGGATCAACAGGCCGACTTGCCAGAACATGGCGGCCGACCAATCCCACCAAAGACGCGCGATCGTGTTCAAGTGCTCAACCATGACTATTCTCCCTTATCTTCCGCTTCGTTCTCCAAGATCCTCTTGAGCTCGGCCTTCTCTTTCGGCGTGAGCTGCTTCTCCTCGGCGAGGAAATGGACCAGCGGGCCGACGGCCCCGTCGAAGGCCTGGTCCAGCAGGGATCGAAAGGCGCTGAGCCGGGCCTTCTGCTGCGAGACCCGCGGCTCGTAGACGCTCGTGTTGCCCTGCTTGACTTCACCGACGGCCTGCTTCTCCACCAGTCGGGTCAGCATGGTCTTTATTGTCGTGTAGGCCCAGTTGACCCCCGGGGCAAGCCGGTCCATGATGTCGCGCGCCGTGGCCGGATGCTTCTGCCACAACGCGTTCATGATCTGCCATTCTGCTTCTGTCAGCTTCATTTCTTCGACCCTTCTACAATCGTAGAAGCCATTCTACTACATCTGTAGAAAGCGCCAACGGGAAAAATGAGAATTCTGAAGATTTTTTTCGAGGACAAACGAAAGCTCCCCGCCGGCGTGGGTCGGCGGGGAGCACTGGGTGGAGTCGCAGAGTTTGCCCGGCGTCGGGCCGGAGGCTACTTGGTCACAACTACTGTGAACCGAACCTTCGACGCGAAGGCGATGTCGCAATCGTCGTCGATCGCGAACACGGTGATGGTGTACTGCCCGGGGCCGAAGTTGTCGCCTGTTCCGTTCAGGAACACCCAATCCCATCTCCAGCCGTCCGAACCGTCGTTGTCCAGGGTGGAGGTGCGAAAACGATAGTTTTCCGTCTTCTGTTCAATAGAGAAGCTCACCTGCTTGACGGAGCCGTCCGCATCGGAGGCGTCGACCACGATCGGAATGGTCGGTTTCGCCGGGCTCACCGTGATGACGGCCCCGTCGGCCGGGGCGGTGATGGCCACTTTGGGCGGCTGGTTCACTATGGGGCCTCCCGATATTCGCCAGCCCTGCAATGCGAGCTCCTCGTCAACGGAGTCGATTTTGCAGTCGCCGTTGATGTCGCCGGGGAGCGGCGTTTCGCAGATCGGCCCCCCAAAGTAAGATCTGCTCGCCTGGGGCGTGCCGCCGTAGGCGCCGAGATTCAGAATGCCGCCGTTGGGGAAGGGCTCGTCGCCAACCCGCGTGCCCCAGTCCCCCGCGTCGATGCAGGGACTGGTCGCCCCATCGAGAACGTAGTCGTTCGCATCCTGATCCCAGGGCCCCGCCTGCGACTGGAGGTGATAGTCGCCCGCCAGCCAGACCGCGTTGGGGTCCTCCGGTCCCAGAACCACGTTCAGGTCATCCGCGTCAGTCCACCGGCCGGACCGGACGAACAGCGGGCCCACATCGAGATTGACCAGGCCGGGATAGCCGCCCTGGATATCGCTGTAGACAGCCGTGATCGTGCCGCGGGCGATCGTGCCGCGGCCGCTGGAGTCGCCGGAGTACAGGTCTCCGCCGTCCCAGACGATGCAATGTTCGAGGACCCCCGGCCCTGTCATCGCGTGCCCGTCCGCGCCGAAATTGGAGGCGAGCGTGCAATTGCTCAGACGCAGATTCCCCATCGTCATGTCTATTCCGCCGCTACGCTCGGCCCGGTTTCCCGTCAGGATGCAATTTGTGAGAAGCAGATTCATGAAGTAACTGCCCCGCACGGCCCCGCCGTCCCTCGCTCGATTCCCCTGGAATTCGCAGTCCGTCAGCTTCATCGCGGCGTTGTCCCCAGCGATCGCGCCGCCCCCTGCGTGGAAGAAACTCGGGAGAGACGATGTGAGAGCCGAGTTGGTTCGGAACCGGCATCCGATGATTCCGGTGTGCCCGCTGCTGGCGAAGACAGCCCCCCCGTTGGGGGCGGCGTTATCCTCGAATATGCTGTTCTCGATGGTCGCCATCGTATCCCATCCCATGTAGATGGCCCCTCCGGCGCCGTCTCGACCCTGCTCGATCGCGTTGCCTATGAACGAACAATCGGACACAAGCAGAGTGGTTCCGTCGATGTGGATCGCCCCGCCGCTCCCGGCGGTGAAATTGCCGCGAAATGTGCAACGCAACGCTGTCACGCTCGCCAGGCTCGATATGGCGCCGCCGTCTCCGGACCGGATCGTCCGATTGCCTTCGAACGTGCAATCCTCCAGATTCACCGGGCAATCCGGAGAACTGTAGATCGCGCCTCCCTCCCAGGACTCGTTGTTCGTGAAGACACAGCCCTTCAGCGACAGGCTGCTGTTCTCTTCGTTTACGATGGCTCCTCCGCGAGACTGGGTGATCTGTCCCGTGAACGTGCAGCCGGTGACTACGACGTGACTGGAGCCGCTATTGTACATGGCGCCGGCCCGACCCGTTGAGAAGTTCCGCTGGAAGAGACAGTTCGAAAACGTGGGGCTGCCGTTCTGATTGCATACGGCGGCTCCTGCGCTGAGCGACATGTTGTCCCGGAATCGACATCGAACGATCTGAGGGCTGCCCGACTCGTTGAGCATTCCCCCGCCGAGATGAGCGATCGACGGAACGCGGGCCGCACAGCCCGCGGTGATCACGAAACCGTCGATCGCGGCGGTTTCACCGGCCCCGCTGCCGATGACGACGTGCGCGCTGTTGTCGGCGCGGGTCGGCTCGCTCGCAAACCAGCGAAGGTCGTTCGGTTCAGCCACTTCGACGTCGTCCCCTTTGAGATCGCCGCTCAGGACGGTCTCGTAGCGTTCGGGATCGCAGGCATTCGGGTCTTGCGACGTGGCGCCGACATAACCGCCCTTGAGAACAACGCCATCGATCAACTTGAAGCTGGCCAGTCGGTCGCCCGGCGTGACGTCGGCTCCCTGGTCCGGCTTATAGACGCCCTGGGCGACGCGGATTTCCACGGGTTTGGCCGCCGCGGCCGCCAGCGTCAAGGCGTCCTGAAGGTACTTGCAGGCGCTTTGCCACGACGCGCCGTTGCCGGTCCCCGGCGCATCGTCATCCACGTAGATCACCTGGGCCGCCTGCGTCCCCGCGACCGTTGCGCATACGCACAAGACTACCATGAACCTGCTCAACATCTTCCGCCACATAGTCATCCCTCTAAGACATGAGTTCCTGATGCCTGATTTCATACACATCCTCGAAACCGCCGAGTCGCCCCGCTCACTTTTTCCTATGCACCGTCACCGTGATCTCGGGCGAGACCGCGATGTTCCCGTAATCGTCCATGGCTTCGGCCCGGATCGTCCAGACTTGCGAGGATCCTGCGCTCACCACGTTGGTCCACGGCCAATCGTACTTCCAGCCGTCCGAAGGGTCGGTGTCTACGCGGCCCATTCCGATCCCGCCGGTCTCATCCATGTGCTCCAGCACAAAGACCACCTTGATGACGGATCCGTCGGGGTCGAAGGCGTCGGCGCGAATGGTTATCGGCGTCGTATCGCTGAACTCCTCGCCGTCGTTGGGCTCGACGATCGCGACGGTGGGCGGCTCATCGACTGCCGGCCAGCCCTGCATGAGCCAGTGAGACATCAGGATCTCGGTGTCGGTCTCGTCCACGACACAGTCGCCATTGATATCGCCGGCGATCTGGGTCTCGCAGACGGGTCCGCCGAAATACGTCCGGCTGGCTTCGACGCTCCCGCCGTAGGCTCCCAGGTTGACGAAGCCTCCATTGGGGAACGGTTCTTCGCCGATGGGCCGGTTGGGGTCGCCCGCATCGATGCACGGACTCGTGACATCGTCCAGCACCCAACCGACGGCTTCGCGATCCCAGTGGCCCGCCTGAGACTTCACGTGGTAGTCGCCTTGAACCCAGACGGCGTTGGCGTCCTCGCGGTCCAGAACGACCGAAGGATCGTTCGGATCGGCCCAATGGCCCGGGGCGACGAAATATGGATCGACGTCGATATTGCCCTCGCCCGCGTGTCCGCCCCGGACATCGCAATAGGTCACGGCGACGGCGCCTTCTTTGGGAGACTCCTCCAATATGGCCGCCGGGCCGTTCCAGATGACGCACTGGGTTATCTGGGCAGGACAAGCCGGGCCGGGCTTGTCATAGCGGACGGCCGCCACCTGACCGCGGTTGTCGGCAAACGTGCAGTTCGACAGGGAGAACACCGCCGCATGGCTGTCCAGAGCGCCCGTGTGCTGGCCGGAGTTGCCGGTGAACAGGCAACCTGTGGCCCTGAACACATCGGCGCCTGCGTCCACCGCGCCTGTACGTCCTCCGACGTTCCCACTGAATTCGCAATTGCGAAGGGTCAGGAACCTTGGGCCCGAGATCGCCCCGGTCACCATGGCGGAGTTGTTGGCGAAGGTGCATCCGTCGACCATGAGGCTCCCGACAGTCACCGCCACGGGGACCAGCCCACCGGTGTTGCCGATGAAAGAGCATCGTCTCAGGACGACGTCCCCGGTCCCCCCGATGCAGGTCCGCCTATTGCCGTTGAACCTGCATCCGGTGAGGCCCAGGTTGCCGGAGGAGATCTCTACACTCCCGCCGTTGGACTCAAACAGGCATTCGTTCACGCTCACATCGCCGGATAAGACGTGCAGCCCCGTGAAGTTGTCGAAGAATGTGCAGCTTGTGAGCGTGGGGCTGGTGTGGCTGGAGTTCGTAACGCCAACGGAGACGCCAACTGTATTGGATTCGAATCGGCAGCCCATCAGAGAGGGAGTGCTGCCTTCGCCGCAGGCGACCGCCGTCCAGTCCCCTGAGAACAAGCAGTTCTGCAAGGTTGGGCCCGCGGCCTCTATGACCATCGCGTCGCCGTAGTCTGTGAACGAGCAATCGATGAAGACCGGCGAGCCGTCGTTGACGACAGAGACCGCCACTCCGGAACCGATGCGGGAAAGACCGATGAATTGGCAGTTCCGAATCGTAGGGCTGGCCGCATCGAGAAGTACTCTGGCTTCCCGCCCCGGAGAGGGCCAGCACGCTATTGCCGAGAACGGATTGTCGCCGGCAATCGTCATGCCATCCATGCCGGCCGTACTGTCGACAAGATTGCCGGTGACCACATGGCAACTGTCCTCCGACGAACGATTGCCGTCGCTGCCGTCATTGCCGGCGAGGTCGCCGCTCAGGATTGTCTCATAGAGGCTCACGTCGCGGGCGTTGGGATCGGGTGCGGCGGCTCCCGCGTAGCCGCCCTTGAGCATGACGCCGTTGAGCAGAGGGAACGCAGCCGTCTGGTCGCCGGGCGTGACGCCGGCCCCCTGGTCCGGCTTATAGACGCCCTGGGCGACGCGGACCTCCACGGGTTTCGCCCCCGCGGCCGCCAGCGACAAGGCATCCTGAAGATACTTGCAGGCGTTCTGCCATGACGCGCCGTTGCCGGCCCCGGCAGCATCGTCATCCACGTAGATCACCTGGGCCGCTTGGGCCGCCGCGGCAAATACACACACGCCCAGAATCGCCGCGATAAACCGAAGAAGCATCCTGTTCGACATGACTATTCCTCCA
>JBDKUU010000369.1:0-4883 GCA_039679525.1 Phycisphaerales bacterium
CGGGCTGCGGCGGATGTACGAGCTGCAGGAGGACATCTACTACTATATCACGCTGATGAACGAATTCTATCTCATGCCGCCCATGCCCGAGGGGGTGAAGGACGGCATCCTGAAGGGCATGTATCGGTACAAGGCGGCCACGAGCGAGAACGCGAGGTCCAAGGTCAACCTCCTCGGCAGCGGCACGATCCTCAACGAGGTGATCAAGGCCCAGGAGACGCTGCAGACGAAGTACGGCATCGCCGTCGACGTTTGGAGCGTGACCAGCTACAAAGAACTGTACGCCGACGCCATCGAAACGGAGCGATGGAATCGGCTTCATCCGCAGGCCGAGCCGCGAAGGCCGTACGTCCAGGACTGTTTCCAGGGTCAGGACGGGGTCTTCGTGGCCGCCAGCGACTACGTCAAAGCGATTCCGTGCATGATTTCGCGGTGGATGCCGGGCCGGCTGATCTCCTTAGGCACCGACGGGTTCGGGCGAAGCGACAGCCGGTCGGCGCTCCGCGATTATTTCGAAGTGGACTGGCGGTTCATCACGCTGGCCGCCCTGCAGGGCTTGGCCGAGCAGGAGAAATTCGACCGGGCCCAGGTGCAGAAAGCCATCGAGGACCTGGAGATTAATCCGGAGAAAGTCAGCCCGCTGGCGATTTGAGAGGGACTGCGGATCCGCCGCAGCCGAATCGTAAATCGTCAATCGCAAATAGTAAATGGACAAGGGTTTATCATGCTCCAAGAGCTCACTCTTCCGGCGATCTCGGAGAACGTCGAGTCGGGAGAAGTCATCGCAGTTCTGGTTTCGGTGGGGGACGTGGTGGAGAAGGACCAGCCGGTCGTCGAGCTGGAAACGGAGAAGGCGGCGTTCGAGGTGCCCTCGCCTCAACGGGGCACGATCGCGGAAATCGACGTCAAGCCGGGCCAGACGGTCAAGGTCGGCGAGATCCTGGCCAAGCTGGACACCGACGCGCAGGCCAAGAGGCAGCCGGAGACGAAGCCTCGTCCGGAGCCGCGGCAAGCGGCCCCGCCTCCGGCAAAGCCCAAGGGGGCCGGCCCGCCCGCGGAGGCCGGGCCGGTCAAACCTGCCGTTGAGGCAAGGCCACAGCAGCAGCCTGCTGCACAAGCCGAGGCGCCCAAGCCCGGCGTGCCGATCGCGGCGGCGCCGTCGGTGCGTCAGCTTGCCCGCGAGTTGGGTGTGGACATTGCCGATGTGCCCGTGGGCCCGGGCGGACGGATCTCCCAGGACGACGTCAAGCAGTACGCTCGCAGCCTGATCAGCGGCGCTCCGACGCCGGCCCCTGCGCCTGTAACAGGCGGCGGGACGCCCGCGGTGGAACCCGCTCGGCCGCTTCCGGACTTCGCCCAGTGGGGCGACGTCGAGCGGCAGCCCATGAGCAAGACCCGCCGAACCATCGCCGACACGATGTTCTACGCCTGGACTCACATCCCGCACGTGACGCAGTACGACCGCGCGGACATCACGGAGCTGGAGACGTTTCGCAAGGCCCACGCGGCCGAGGTCGAAAAGGCCGGCGGCAAGCTCTCGATCACCAGCATCCTTGTCAAGATCGCGGCCTCCGCGCTCAAGGCGTTCCCGCAGTTCAACGCCAGCGTGGACATGGAACGCAACGAGATCGTCTACAAGAAGTACTGCCACATCGCGGTCGCGGTCGACACCGACCGCGGGCTGCTCGTGCCCGTCGTCCGCGACGTGGACAGAAAGAGCATCGTCGAGATCTCCGTTGAACTGTCGGAGCTGGCCCGCAAGACGCGGGACAAGCAGATCACGCCCGACGAGCTGTCCGGCGGCTGCTTCACCGTCTCCAATCTCGGCGGCATCGGAGGCACGACCTTCGCGCCGATCGTTTACTGGCCTCAGGTGGCGATCCTGGGCATCTGCCGCTCGGCCTGGGAGGCGACGCCGCGGGACGGCGCGATTCGCGAGCGGCTGATCCTGCCCCTGTCGCTGTCGTTCGATCATCGCGTCATCGACGGCGCCGACGGGGCGCGATTCCTTCACTGGATCGCCCAGGCGCTCGAACAGCCACTCTTGATGATGATGTAAGGAAGCTCGAAATTCGAATTTCGGAATTCGAAACAAATCCAAAACGAAGAAAACCCAAATGACAGAAACGCTGTCGCCCATCGGCTGGTCAGTTTTGGATTTTGGGTTTTGATCATTCGTGCTTGTTTCGGATTTCGAGTTTCGAATTTCGGATTTCTTTCTGGAGCACTCATGCCAGGCAACGAAACGCGTCAACTGGTGGTCTTCGGCGCCGGTCCCGGCGGATACGCTGCGGCGTTCACCGCGGCGGATCTCGGGCTGAAGGTCACGCTCATCGACAAGGAGGCCTATCCCGGCGGCGTGTGCCTCTATCGCGGCTGCATCCCGGCCAAGGCCCTGCTGCATGTGGCCAAGATGATCGTCGACGCCGAGCGGGCTCGCGAATGGGGCCTGGAGTTCGAGAAGCCCCGGATCGACATCGACAAGGTGCGGGCCTGGAAGGACGCCATCATCTCCAAGCTCACCAAAGGACTGGGCCTGCTCGCCAAGCAGAAGAAAATCGAGTACATCCAGGGCCAGGCCGCGTTCGTCGACAGCAATACGATCCGCGTGGATCGCAAGGGCGGCCCCACGGAAGACATCCCATTCGAGCAGTGCATCCTCGCCACCGGGGCGAGGTCCGCGTGGCTGCACAGCATTCCGCAGGATTCGCGACTCGTCATGGACTCCGAGGGCTCGCTGGACTTGCAGAGCATCCCCCCGAGAATGCTCGTCGTCGGCGGCGGCTACATCGGCCTGGAGCAGGCGGATTCCTATTGCGGCCTGGGCTCGAGAGTATCCGTGGTCGAGGCGCTGCCGCAGATCATGTCGTGGGGCGATCCCGAACTGGTCGCGATCCTCCACAAACGCCTGGAGAAACGCTTCGAGTCGATCCTTGTCAACACGAGGGTCGTCGAGGCCAAAGAGCGGGGCGACGGCATGTGGGTGCGGCTCGAAGGACCCGACGGGCAGGCGAAGGAAGAGACGTACGACAAGCTCCTCGTGGCGGTGGGGCGGCGGCCGAACTCCGACAACATCGGCCTGGAGAACACGAAAGTCGAGGTCGACGTCAAGGGCTCCGTGAAGGTGGACAAGCAGTGCCGCACGAGCGACCCGTCGTTGCTGGCGATCGGCGATCTGACGCCCGGCCCGCAGCTCGCGCACAAGGCCAACCACCAGGGGATCGCCGCGGCCCGCGTCGCGGCCGGACAAGACACGACCTTCGAGCCTCGGGCCATTCCCTTCGTCGAATACACCGATCCGGAACTCGCGGAGTGCGGCTTGAGCGAGGCGCAGGCCAAGTCGCAGGGCATCGCCTACAAGGTCTCGCGATTCCCCTGGCAGGCTTCCGGCCGGGCCGCCACGCTCGGCGACGCGACGGGGTTGACCAAGTTCATCATCGATCCGCAGTCCGAGCGAATCCTCGGCGTCGGCATCGTCGGCGCCGACGCCGGCGATCTGATCTCCGAGGCCGTGCTGGCCATCGAGATGGGGGCCACGACGACGGACCTCGAGATGACCATCCACCCACATCCGACTCTCTCCGAGACTCTCATGGAGGCCGCGGCCCGATCGCTCAATCGCAGCATCCACATCGGGCCCCAGCGATGACGAATAATTAAGGCTATCCCCACTCGGTAATCTCTCCGGGCACATTCCCCACGCTCACGCCGCGACAGAAGGTCGCGTCCTCACTCCTCATTCATCATTTTCGTGGTCGCCCCGAATTCCCTCGCGACATCCGGCAATTGAGCAAAAATCTGCTGCATTCTAAGGATTTTGCTTGCGAGTTTATGGGACATCCCGTATGATCGAAGCACAATAGAGAGTCTGTGTGTATTGCCTGACACCCGCTAAACGCGGTCCTGCCGGCAACTGCGGGGGTGTTCGGGTTTTGGGGGTTTGTGTCTTACACGTTCTGCAACATGGTTGTTGTTTAGGAACATCATGATCACAAGAGATACTCTATACTCAGTCGTACTCTGCGCACTTTTTTCACCCATCTTCTGTTTAGGAGCAGACTATTACGTCGACGCGTCGGGCGGAAATGACGGCAATGCCGGCACGTCGACCACCGCGGCCTGGAAGACCGTGGGCAAAGTGAACGGTCGGTCCTTCTCGCCGGGCGATCGGATTCTCTTCAAGCGGGGCGAGACGTGGCGCGAGCAACTGGTCGTGCCCTCCAGCGGCGCGGCCGGCAAGCCGATCACGTTCGGCGCCTACGGCTCGGGCGATCGGCCGACTCTCAAGGGTTCGGCCGTGCCCAGCGGCTGGACCAACGCCGGCGGCAGCCTGTGGAGAGGCTCGCTGAGCAGTTCGCCCAGCCAGGTGTTCTTCAACGGCGTCCGCGGCACCCGCGTCGGCGGCTCCTCGAGCGTCAACGGCGCCAACAAGTGGTACTGGTCCGGCGGCACGCTGTACGTGTACTCCGGCAGCAACCCCGGCAGCTCGGTCGAGGCCTCGGTTCGGCCCTCGACCCGCAGCTACGGCCTGGTGCACGTCACGAATTGCTCGTACGTGAACATCGAGAGCCTCAACGTGACCCAGTCGTCCAGCTTCGGCCTGTACATCAAGCCCGCCGCCAGCTACATCACCGTGCGGGATTGCGAAGTCAGCCAGGCCATCGACGGCGGCCTCGTGGCCCCCTCCTCCGGCGGCTCCGGCTGCTCGCAGCTCACGATCGAGGATTGCTCGGTCCACCACAACAACACCGGCTACATCGGCGGCGGCGTGCCCGGCACGGACACCTACCATGAGGGTCTGACCATGGAGCGGGTCAACGGATTCGTGATCCGTCGGACCAAGGTCTACGACAACTACATGGAAGGCTCCAACTTCAAGCGGG
>JBDKUU010000370.1:0-3609 GCA_039679525.1 Phycisphaerales bacterium
CAAGAACGTTACGATCGAGTACTCCACGGACGGCCAGACCTGGACGACGCTCGAGGGCGTGCCGGAGTTTGCCCGCGCCACCGGCGACGCCTCTTACACGGCCAACACGATTGTCGATTTCGGCGGCGCGATGGCCAAGTACGTCAAGCTGACCGTCGCCAATAGCTGGGGCGGCATTGTCAAACAGACCGGCCTGAGCGAAGTCCAGTTCTACTACAAGCCCGTCCAGGCTCGTGAGCCGCAGCCGGCCGACGGCGCTGCGGACGTTCTCCTGACCGCCTCGATGAACTGGCGGCCCGGCCGCGAGGCCACCTCGCACAAGGTGTTCTTCGGCACCGACAGCGATGCTGTCGCCGCGGGCACCGCTTCGGCCGCCACCGTCACCGATCACAGCTACACCCCTGCCTCGATGACCTTCGGCACCAAGTACTTCTGGAAGGTCGATGAGGTCGGCGACGCCGGCACGTATGCAGGCGACGTCTGGAGCTTCACCTCGCAGGAATTCTCGCCTCTCGATGACTTCGAAGCCTACACCGACGACGAGGGCAGCCGGATCTATGAGTTCTGGATCGACGGCCTCGCCGACAGCAGCAGCGGCTCGACGGTCGGCTACATGACGGCCCCGTTTGCCGAAAAGGCGATCGTTCACGCCGGCAGACAGGCGATGCCCATGGCCTACGACAACACCAAGGCTCCGTTCTTCAGCGAAGCCTACAAAGAGTTCGAGTCGCCGCAGAACTGCACAGGCTCCGGCGCTACCGAGCTGTGCGTCTGGACCCGCGGCTACCCGGCCGTCGCCAGCACGGCCGTGACCGAGACCGGCGGCAAGATGACGCTGACCGGCTCCGGCGCGGACATCTGGGGCAACTCCGATGACTTCACCTACGCCTACAAGACCCTCAACGGCGACGGCACGATGATCGCTCGCGTCACCAACATCGGGCCGGGCACCAACACCTGGGCCAAGGGCGGCGTGATGATTCGCGACAGCATCAATGGCGGCTCGATGCAGGCCATGATGATTATGAGCGCCAACACGGATGGGGCCGCAGGCAACGGCGCCAGAGTCCAGTACCGCGCGACCACCAACGGGACCTCGGCCACCAGCGACAGCAGCGTGGTCGTGACGGTTCCCGGCTGGGTCAAGATCGAACGGACCGGCGGCACCTTCAGCGGCTACACCTCCACCGATGGCAAGACCTGGTCCATGGTGGGCACCACCATCATCGAGATGGCGGATCCGGTCCTGATCGGCATCTGCGTCACGTCGCACGTGGCCACCGAAGAGCGGACCTTCCAGTTCGAAGGCATCGCCGCCACCGGCAACGTGACCGGCGCCTGGCAGGGCGCCGTGGTCAACGCGGCCCAGTTCAACGACGCCGCTCCGATGTACCTGACGGTCACGGACAGCAGCGGCAAGTCGGCCACCGCCACCAGCGACACGGCGGCCACCGCGGCGGCCTGGACCCGATGGACGATTCCGATGAACAGCCTCAACGGCGTGAGCTTCTCGAAGATCAAGAAGATCACGATCGGCGTCGGCGCCAAGGGCGCCACGACCGGCGGCGCCGGCATGGTGTTCATCGACGACATCGGCTTCGGCCGCTCCGTCCCGGCTCAGCCGTAAGGCTCTGGGAAGAGCAGCAAGAGACGACGGTCGCAAGGCCGTCGGATCGACGACGGAACTGAAAAGGGCCCGCGTCTGCGAAGGCGCGGGCCCTTTCTCTTTGCCCGCGAAAAGTGACGGATTCTATGGACAATCAAACGGCGAGTTGAGATATGGAACCAACCCTGTCGTTCCCGCGAAAAGCCTGCTCTCGACCCAGTCAGGGGCGGGGATCTCGTAGGGGCGAATCACCAGTCGCCCTGTTCTTGGATCGCATCCGAGCGTTTGCCAACATTCCCGACAAGGGTGAATGGTGGTTCGCCCCTGCATTCCCGACGTTCCGGGACTCCCGCTTGCGCGGGGGGCATGCATGACCGCTTCTGCACGCCCGGGGCCCGTGGCCCCGTAGACCTATCGCGTCTATCAGCCTCCCCTGCGCAGGCGTCCGGCCGCACGATGGCATCACGATCTCAGCGGCCGCAAAGAGGGCACGCCCGAGACGGTCGTGCGAAGGACATTTCGCGCTTTGCGCCAATAGCATGAACCCCAAAGAGGCCGGGGGACCTCGATCGGTGCATAAGCCGATGCGCAGCATCGTCCCCATGCCATTGGCGAAGAGCGGAAAATGCCCGCCGGCCCGTCGCGCAGCGGCGAGCCGGCGGAATCCGAATCTGTCCGCCCCTTCCTTTCGCTTCGCGATCCTATTCGGCCGAACTCGTCGCAGAAACGGTCA
The DNA here is from genome assembly GCA_039679525.1 of Phycisphaerales bacterium. Classification (GTDB taxonomy): domain Bacteria; phylum Planctomycetota; class Phycisphaerae; order Sedimentisphaerales; family Anaerobacaceae; genus PLanc-01. Next base: position 2,340 of record JBDKUU010000370.1, read on the forward strand.
TGCACCCTGCGCGGGGTGACATCGTCGGCTGCAATTGACCACTCGTAAACCGACAGAGCCGATCGACTATTACGCGCACCAGGGCCGGGAGCGTTTGACTTCGCCCGCGAAGATGTTCTGGGCGATGATCGCGTTCTCACGAACCTGGAAGTCGAACATGCCGATGCACAGGAAGTCCGCCCCGCCTTCCAGGGCGAAACGGAACCCGGCTTCGGGCCCAATCGCCCCGGCGGCCAGGACTTTGAACGCGATCCAGGGCTCCTTGAGCCCCTTCATGTACTCGATCGTCTCCTGCGGGTTGCGGCAGTACATGTTGTCGTGATAGCCGCCGTGCTCGTCGGTGCTGGGGCCGACCACGTCGAAGACCTTGCGGTTCTCCGCGGGCGTCGCGGACCAGTAGTTGTCCGGGTGAAGGGTCTTGACCCAGAAGTCCGGCTTGAAGCCCGCCTTGACGCAGGCCTTGACAGTCTCGAGCTCGTGGGCGCCGATCCCGCCGGGCACTTTGAATTCCTTGATGTAGTCCAGGGCCTCGCCGATCGCTGCGATCTTGCCGTCCCGCGCCGCCTGGTCGGCAAGTCCGCCCTGCACATACACGGCGTGCGCCCCATTGTCCACCGAGCGTTTGATGCCTTCCTTGAGACTGCCGCTGGCGCAGTCGGAGATCCACTGGATCTTGCCGCCCCGCTCGTTCCAGTAGCGATTGATCACGCGGTCGGAGACGGGGTTCGTCAGGACCGTGTTGATCCCCATCTCCTCGGCCAGCTCGAACGTCTGGAAGATCTTGTCGTCCGTGTGATAGGCCTTGACCAGGTCGGACACGTACATCAGGTCTCGGCTGTGGGCCCAGCCGCCGATGAGGTTGCCGCCGCAGAAGACCCGGCTGACCTTGAGGTTCTTGATCTGTCCGTAGGCCATCTTCGAGTTGCCGGCCGGCGCTTTGCCCTCGGCGGGCTTGCCGCCTCCGGACGTCTGGGCCAGCAGGTTCTGCTCCTCGAAGCTGCGCATCCCCAGGGCCACCCCGGCGGACGCTGCCACGGACCGTTTGATGAATCCACGCCGATCGACATGATTCTCAGCCATAGTGCCGCACCCCTCTTGAAACCCTGAGTCAAAACCGAACGTTGCTGCAACGGCCGCCGCGAAATGGCGGGGCTCACAATAGTATAGACTCCCCGGGCGACGCGGTCAAACCCGTTCGTCCGCGATCCCGCATCCCCTGCGGTCTTGGCACGCCGAGCAGCTCTGCGTTCGTAGTGACGCCGTAAGGCGT
>JBDKUU010000371.1:0-8991 GCA_039679525.1 Phycisphaerales bacterium
GGAGATGCCCCGGATCCGAGCGACCTCCTACGAAGTCGTCGTTTATCTCGCCTATCCCCAGCTGTCGGCTCAATCGTTGTGGGAACCCATGGGCGCAACCGAGCCTGTCTCCGTGGTAACCACTCGAAGCGGCAAGGCCCTGAAAATGCCGTGCAACTTCGATGGGACCCGAATCGAACGGGCCTCCTGGGATCGCCGTCTGACGCTGGATCTTGCCTGGTCTTCGGGCCTGCAATTCCTGTTCTACTGTCGCGATGCGACGCCCGTGGCCAATTTCACGGTCTACCTGCACAGCGGGGATGGATGGTACCGCGGCGATTTCGATGCCTCGTCCACGACCGCGTGGACAACCATCCAGGTCCACAAGAAGGATATGAGTGTGGAGGGCAATCCCGCCGGATGGGGCAAGGTCGACACGATCCGGATCTCCGCCTGGCGCGGCCGCGATGTGAACACGGCGTTCTATATCACCGCGATCAGCCTGTTTGGCCAGGGCGGCAAGATCGCAATCGTTCAGAACGACTCCGTGGCCACCAGCGCCCCCGGAGAGCTCAATACCGTGAGACAATATACGCAGGTCATGGCCCAGTTCCTGGACGACATGGGTCTTTCGTATGCGGTCGTGAGCGATCTCGATGCCACGTCCGAAAGGCTCAAGGGCGCAGAACTCGTCATCTTCCCCTACAATCCGAGCATGTCAGGCGCCTCCGTCAGCGAGATCGCCAGATTCCTCCAGGAAGGCGGCAAGCTGATCGCCTGTTATCACATCCCCGAGGCGCTTGAGCCCATTGTGGGCATCCGCAACGGCGGGCACATTCGCCAGGAGTACTCGGGCTACTTCGCCTCCATCCGACCGGCCGAGAAATCTCTCGATGGAATCCCGTCGGTGATCGGGCAGAGCTCCTGGAACATCAATGAGGCGTCGCCGATCGGGGGAAGAGGCTACGTAGCAGCTTGGTGGTACACGAACGATGGCCGGCCAACCGGCAAGCCCGCCGTCGTTGTCAGCGACAATTGCGTCTGCCTGACGCACGTCCTGCTCCCGGATGATCGGAGCAACAAGCTGCGTCTGCTGCTGGCGATGGCAGGTCGCCTGACGCCGGAGCTATGGACTGATGCCGCCAAGGGAGCATTGGAACGCATGGGCCGCTTCGGTCCCTACCAGGATTATGACGCGGCGTACCAGGGAATACAGGGACTTGTCGCTTCACCCAGCGACGCCCTGTCGGCTCTGCAGTTCGCGGACGGCCGGCGCAAAGAGGGATTGGCCCTGATGTCTCAGGGAGAGTTCTCCAAGACCATCATTGCGGCTGAGGAAGCACAGCAATCGCTCATCAAGGCATACTGCCTGGCCCAGACCCCATCCCCAGGCGAACATCGGGCCTTCTGGTGCCACAGCGCCTTCGGGGTAGACGGCATGGATTGGGATCATGCCATCAAGATCCTGGCCGACAACGGCTTCACCGCTATCCTGCCGAATATGCTCTGGGCCGGCGTGGCTTTCTACAAAAGCGACGTGCTCCCTGTGTCCCCCGCGGTCGGTGAGAAAGGCGACCAGATCGAGCTGTGCCTGGCGGCGTGCAGGAAGTGCGGCGTCCAATGCCACATCTGGAAAGTCAACTACAACATGGGCTCGTCCACCAACAACGCATTCGTCGCACAGAAGAAAGCACAGGCTCGGACCCAGGTGAACTATGACGGTTCGCCGAACGAACGATGGCTGTGCCCTTCGCACCCCGAAAACCAGAAGCTCGAGATCGAGTCCATGCTGGAGGTCGCTCGCAAGTACGAGGTCGATGGTCTGCACTTTGACTACATCCGTTACCCTGACAACGAGGGCTGTTTCTGCCAGGGCTGTCGGACGAGGTTTGAGGCGATCATCGGGAAGAAGGTCGACAATTGGCCGGCCGATGTCCGAAAGGATGAAGGCCTGGCCGCCAAATGGCTGGACTTCCGACGTCAACAGATCACGACGGTTGTAGCCGCTGTAGCCGGTCAGGCGCGGCAGATCCGGCCGGGCATCAAGATCTCCGCGGCGGTCTTTCCGAACTGGCAGAACGACCGCGACTCCGTGGGCCAGGACTGGAGACTCTGGTGCCAGGAGGGCAATCTCGATTTCGTCTGTCCCATGGACTACACCGCCTCCGCCGGCCAGTTCGCCAACAGGATCCAGCAGCAGTTCGCCTGGACGGGCAAGGTCCCCTGTTATCCCGGGATCGGCCTGAGCACCTGGAACGACTCTGCGGATATCTGCCGGTTGATCGAACAGATCAATATCACCCGTCAGTTGAAGACGAGAGGTTTCACGGTCTTCAACTATGGGTTCACGGAAGCCATCCAGGTCCTTCCTCTGCTGGGCGAAGGGATGACGCGAACGAAATGATGCGGGACATCGTCAGAACCTTGCCATTCATCTACGATGGTCGACGAACGGCTCGAGTGATGACGGCGACGAGCGATGCGCGAGACATTTCCCCGTCGCCTCGACGTCACTTGTAGTCTCTCAGCACGTTCTCGGGAGGCATCGGTTCCGGCGCAACCCCCGGCACACTCTCGTGATTCTGGAACTGGGACTCCGATTCCTCGAAGGCGTCCTGATGCTCCTGCGAAATCTCCTGCAAGTCCAGCAATCCGGAATCGTCGTAGGGCCGGACGATATTGGCCTTCAGGAATACGTACAGTTTCTTCTCGACATCGTTGTTGTTGATGCTCCGAAAGAGCACGCCGACCAGGGGCACGTCGCCCAGGAAAGGCACTTTCGAACCGCCCTTGCTTTGGTTCAACTTCACCAGGCCGCCCAGAATCACCGTGCGGTTGTCGGGCACGAAGACGGTCGTCGTGACCTCGCTGGTCGCCTTGTCCGGCGGAGCGCCCGAAAGCGGACGGGTCCCGAAGTCGTCCCGCGACATGAACACGTCCAGCCGCAGCAGGTTGCCCTCGCTGATATGGGGCGTGATGTTCAGCTCGATGTTCGCCTCGATGGGGACGAACTCGCGGGTCGTGATCGGGGTGCCGGTCTGGGGGATCTGGATCGACTCCTTCACGTAGGTGGTCGTGTCGGTCGTGCTGATCTGACCCTTGCGGCCGTCGTCGACGAGGACCTTGGGTTTGGCCAGCACCCGGCCGTAGTTCTTCCTCGCCATCGCGCTCAACAGCGCCTGCACGTGCCGGTCGCTGTAGAAAGCCCGGGTTCGGCCGGTCGGATTGCCGTCCTGGTCCAGCAGGTTGAAGCCGCCCTCCAGCCGCGAGCCGCTGTCGGCCGTCTGGATCGGATCGATGACCAGATTGCCCGCGGCGGCGCCGTTGGCCGCGCCGACCAGACTCAGGTCATATTCGAACGTATCGGTGCGAGTGACCTCCACCAGCGTCACGTCGATCAGCACCTGGGGCCTTCTCTTGTCCAGCCGGGCGATCAGGCCTTCGATCCATTTCTGGCTCTTCCGGCTGGCGTAGACGATCACAGAGAACGTGTTGGGGTCGGGCACGATCGAGATCTGTTGATCGATCTTGGGCGTGACCTTCTCGATCTTGCCGTCCTTGTCCCTGGTCGTATCCTGAATCAGCCGCTCCAGCAGACTCGCCAGGTGGTCCGGCGAAGAACTCTCCAGGGGATACACCTGATATGTCCACTGCTCTTCCGGGGTGTACCTGTCGATGTAATTGAGAATCGCCGCGATGCGCGTGTGCTGCTCCGGCGTCGCCTTGATCAGCAGAGCGTTGGTCGATTCGCTCACGACGATGGGGGCTTTCCGAGAGCCCGTTCCCGACGGCCGCGCGATCGGCAGCGCCGTCCTCGACGGGCCCGGCGGCTGATTGGGGCCGGCGATGAACGACGAAGCCTTGGAGTCCACGCTGACAAGGTCCAGCTCTTCCAGGGCTTCTTTGGCCTTGTATGCGTCGATGTGCCGGATCTGGTACGCGGCGATGGTCCGCGGGTCCGTCGCGGCGACGTCGATGTACTCGATGAACTGGCGAATCTTCTCGTGTTGATCGGCCGCCGCCTGGACTACAAGTTGATTGGTCGTTTCCAGCACTGCGACCAGGGGCTCTCCCGTGAGGGACTGACCCGCCGCGCCCCCGTCGGACGCCGGGGCGCCGCTCGTCGTGCCTTTGAGGACCTCCAGCTTCTGGAGTTTCTCCACGGCCTCCTGGGCGTTGACATGCTTGAGCGTATAGATTCGCGGCGATCGGGGATCCTCCTGCGCCACGTCGAGAACGTCGATCAGTTGCTCCAGGAGCGTCAATTCCTCCGCGAAACCCACCATCAGAATCCGGTTGGTTCTCTCGTCGGTGTCCAGATACACCGCCCGTCGGTCCATCGGTTCAGGCGGCGCGGCGACGGCAGGCCTGGCCACTGCCGCCGCGGGACCTGATGGTTTGGCGGCGGGCGAGGGCGTCGCAACGGAGACCCCTTTCAACTCGCCGCCGAGACTGCGAATCCTTGCGATCAGAGGAGTCGCGCGCACATACGAAAGCCGCCGAAATCGACACTCCGTCGGCTGTCCCGGACGGTCGATCATGCCCACGAGTTGTTCGATCCGATTCATGCGGCCGGCGTGACAGGTGACCAGCAGCAGGTTCGTGTTGTCCAAAGGCGTGGCGGCGACTGCCAATTTCATGCTCTGCAGCAGATTCATCACGCCGGCCACATCCACATTCTGGATGTCGAACACACGAGTGACGACGCTGTCGCCGACCTGAACCGCGTCGGAATCCCCCTCCACCAGGTCCGGCTGAGTCTGCAGGGCCTTCTCCATGGGCACGATCGCCACGAGGTTTTCCTTCTGGCGGACCATCGCCAGATTCATGAACTGCAGGACCGTCTCCAGAAGCGTGTACAGGTCCTTGACCTTCATCTCGCCCTGGAGAGTGCCGTGGAGCTTCAGCGAGATCGGCTGATTGTTGATTTCCTTGGGATCGTAGACATAGTTCAATCCCACGTGCTTGCCCACGAGGTCCAGCAGTTGAATCAGCGTGATGCTCTCGGGCAACGTCATCGTCAGTCGGTCCTCGCCGTTCGCAGGGACGGCTTTGTCCGATGGCGTCGGACTTGGCGCATCTGGAGCACGCTTCGGCGCCGGCGAGAGATTGATCGTGACCGTTCTCGGCGGCTCGTTGCCGTCTCTCCCCGGATCCGGCGACTGCCCGGCAATCCGTTGCCTCGCGTTGGGATCGGGGGCGGCTCCCATCTCGGCCAACGTCACAACCGACGGGGCGGGCGGCTCCGTTGACGCCGACGGGCCGGGAATGTCCGGCCGTCCGGCCTCCCGCACGCCGGCATCCGTTGTGTCGCCGGTCTGCGGCGTCCCCTGTGATGATGCGGGAGACAAGACCTCGGGCATGCTCGGGAGGCCGTTGTCGGACCCGCCGGCATCCTTCGTCACCATCCGGGGCGGCCTCGCATCGATGTCGTTCAGCAATGTCGCAAGGAGGCGAGCGCGGCAGCGGACGGGAAGAAACGCCCAGATCGAATCCCCGTAGACATCGATGATCGCACCGGAGCCCGCGTCCTTGCCGGGGGGCTCGGCGAAGGTCCCGATCCGGACTTTGTAGAGGGCCGAGGCAATCCGGCTGTTGGACGGAAGCGTCCTCACTTTGGACGCCGGGCCGAGGTTCTCCGCGCAATACTCCTCCTGAACATCGGCCAAATCAAGGACCGCCTTCGCGGCTGTCAACTGGTCCGGCGTACCCTCCACGACCAGGCTCCCCCCTTCTCCCTGCGGAGTATAGGCAATGCGCGTCAGGTTGAACGGACGCAGAAGCGTCTCGCATTGGTCTTGCTTGAGGTATCCGATCTGATAGGTTTGCCGCAGGCGAGAGGCGGACCCGTCCGCGCCGCCCTCGCCAGGGGTTGTCCGGCAGCCGGCCATGGCGGACGCGGCCAGGACAATCGCCGGGAACATGAGGCATGACAACGCGCCCCGGATGTATTGATACTGCGAGTTTGCTTCGTTTGTGCTCATTCTTCACGGCTCATCATCAAATCGAGCCGTCTCCATCCCAGGTTCCCCGGCGTCATCCCCTCATTGCCGCTCGTACTTTGCCGGTTGGTCGCTCGCCGCTTTTCTCTCCGGCTCGTTCGTGCCCGCCGCATTGACGAGTCGCATGTCGGGTCCGGCTATTTGCGGCGACAACGCCGCTCCGGGGATCGCCCGAGCCAACTCGACGGTTGGTGTCATGATCACGCTCACCTCGCGCAACTCCGCGCCGTCGCGATAGACGAGCGTCCCGTCCCGAATGCTCTCCACGACCAGGCGCCCCAGTTGGTCGCCCTTGCGCACCCACCGTTCCCCCTGGCCCGGTTCGGAAACCAACGCGAGGGACTTCTCCGGCCGGGACACGAGGCACGACGTCGACAGGAGCCTGAACTGCGGGATCGTGACGGCGGGTCTCGGCGCAGGCGGTGGCGGACTGATCCTCGGCTGCGTCTGCGGAGGCGCCTGCGGTTTCGGGGGATCCAGGTACAGGGCAAAAGCGGTTGCCTCGCCGACAAGGGGAGACACGACGGTCCCTTGCCGACGGGCGCCTCGCGCGCCTGCGTGGCCTTCGTTCACGAGATCCGCACGAGCCGTGTCCCTTGCCCACGCCCTGTCGTGCCGCCACTGCGTCGCACAGAATACGCAGGGGACACCGGCCGTCATCAAGGCCAAAACACCGAAACCGTACAACACTCTGACCATAACACCCCGACTGCTTCGCGCCCCCATCACGTGTCGTTCACCGTCACCATCGGTCGCATCTCGAATACTAGATGTAGCGAGGAGAACGGTTCGTGCCTTTAGGGAATTTCCTTGCCCGGCGACATGGGGCGACGCCGAAATCTTCCATCGGGCCGCGACAGGCGGCACGACGGCGTGACAGATCAGAATAGGGGATGGGTCACTCAGTCGCTGCGAGAGAATGGTCCTCTTTTAGGCAAATCCCTGCATTGACGAACTGAAGGTCATGTCCCACTCTATACCCTGCCATACCGGATGTCACATGGCATGATTCGCAATGGGGTGTGTGGTCGCTAGGTGCAAAGTCATACCCTGGCCCGGAACCTTGTCGCGTCCCCAGCCTTGTCGCGCGACTAACGAAGTACGGAGGGGCACGCCGGAACGTTTCCGCGTGCCCGTGGAACGCGCGACGTCAGCCTCGCAGGGGATCTGGTGGAGATCATGCGGATGAAAGGCTTTTTTGGGGAAAACTGCCGTGACGACGAAATCCGAAAGAGAGCGGCGTGCCATGCGTCTTCCATCACGAGCGGACCCGCGCATATCCCAGAGAACTCCGCCAACGGGCGCATCCGCCCGTTGTTCCGATACCCGCTTCGCAGGAACCCGTCGACATTTCAGTGGTCAGGGCCGGACGTATTGGAAGGGCTCTGAAAGGAGGTGATTGCACCGAGGCCCGGAGACGCCTCCGGCGCAGGAACGACGACATCGAACAAACCGTGTCTGCCTCGATATCGAACGAAGTCCTCGGCAACGCCGGCCGTCGCGAGAGCAGACGCAAACGAAAGATGACATCAGTAAGAGGGTAGATATTGTGAAGCACAAACGAGTTGCTCAAGTCCTGGCGTCGTTCTGCCTGGCGACCCTGTTCCTCTCCTGGGGGGTGGAGCAGGTCCGGGCCAAGACGCCTCCGGTCAAAGATCCAAACACCGTCATCGAGAGGATGAAGCGACGCCTCACGGTCGAGCAGAGAAAGGCGGCCGCCAAGCGCGCCGCGGCCACCCGCCCGACCCCGCAGGCGCTCATCCCGCCTCGCGTGCCCCCGATGACGCCTCCGGCTTCCGCGCCCATGCCGAATGCGGGCACGCACCCCGACTACTTCGGCGGCGTCACTCCCAACTGGGGCTACACGCCGCTGATCCGCAAATTCGTGGACGCCCTGCCGGGCCTGGGAGCGGCCAACGCCAACGGCCTGGTGACGCCTGGCGGCGACCCCGCGGGACAGTACCTGTCTGTGGCGGTTCCCGACAAGCTCACGTACCCGGGCTGCGACTACTACGAGATCGAACTGCGGCAGTACACCGAAAAGATGCACTCGGACCTGCCGCCCGCCAAACTCCAGGGCTACGTGCAGGTCAACAAGGGCACGAACACGGCGGGCACTTCGAACGACGTGACGCCGGCCCCGATCCACTATCTCGGACCGGTCATCGTCGCCGAGAAGGACCGCCCGGTCCGCATCAAGTTCACGAACAAGCTGCCCACAGGCATGGGCGGCGACCTGTTCATCCCGACCGATCCCACCGTCATGGGCGCGGGCATGGGCCCGTATATGGCGATGCCCATGCACGCCGACCAGGTGGGCGGAGCCGGGACCACGGTCACGATCATGACGATGGCCGCGCACAATCTCCAGGCCGGCGAACGAATCATGCTCGAGGGTTTCGCGCCCGCCGCGTACAACGGCATGTTTACGGTGCTCCCGACCGGTCTGGACGCAACGCACTTCCAGGTGACCCTGAAGTCCGATCCCGGCGGCCCGGCGACGACCCTGGGACATGTCATGGAGCACTACACGCAGAACCGCTCCATCATTCACCTGCACGGCGGCCTGACGCCCTGGATCAGCGACGGCACGCCGCACCAGTGGGTCGTGCCCAAAGGCGAAATCACCCAGTACTCCAAGGGCGCCAGCCAACAGAACGTTCCGGACATGCCCGACCCGGGCGAAGACTCCATGACGTTCTTCTACAACAATCAGCAATCCGCCCGCCTGCTGTGGTACCATGATCATTCCTTCGGAATCACCCGTCTGAATGTGTACGTCGGCGAAGTGAGCGCTTACCTGATCACCGACCAGACGGAGAAGGATCTGATCTCGGCCGGCCTCCTGCCGGACGCAGGGATCCCTCTGATCGTTCAGGACAAGACTTTCGTGGACGCCGGCACCCTGCCGACCACGAATCCCACCTGGAAAGCGGGCACTCAACCCGGCCAGGCCATCACAGGCGAGCTGTGGTATCCCGACGTGTACATGCCGAACCAGAATCCCAAC
>JBDKUU010000372.1:0-2709 GCA_039679525.1 Phycisphaerales bacterium
GTCGCCCAGATCTCGACCTCGGCGTCGATCCCGCGGTCGGGATAGTGGACCCGCCCGGCGATATGGATCGCTTTGACGCTTTTGAAGGCTTCGATCGTCTGCGCGAGCGCCCAGGCGGGCTTCGCCATCCAGTTCGATGCGATGAGGAACAGGCCCATGGCCAGAATGATCGTGGCGGCCGTGGCCAGTTTGGTGGTGCGAGTGTGCATGATGCTTCTCCGGATTTGGGGTTGTCGTTCTCGTTCGTGTTTGTGCTTGAATTCCTGGTGCGTCCGCAAGACGTCGCGGAGCACCTCGCGGTCTCTGGCCGAATGGGTGTCTACGTGGGTGTCCGCGATGAACCGTTCGATTCTGTCTTTCGGGTCCATGTCAAACCTCGCCATCCAAAAGGGACCGCAGTTTCTCCAGGCCGTACCGGTACCGGCTCTGGACCGTGTTGATGGAAACGCCTTGGGACTTCGCGATGTCCCGGAACTTCGCTCCGCCCTGCAGGCGCAGGAGCACGACTTCTCGCTGCTCATACGGAAGCTCGGCCAGGGCGCTTCGGAGTCTGGTGAATCGCTCGTTGGCGAGGATCCACCGCTCCGGGCCGGGACTGTCGCAGGCGACCGCTTCGGCCTGGTCGAGGCCGCCCGCCCGCCGTCGCTGTGCGGCCTTGTTGGCGTTTCGCACGCGATTGACGACGCAGGTGGCCAGGAAGCTTCGCAGGTTGCCCCGCAGTCGAAGACTCTGCGGCGACTGAGCCAACTGCACGAAGACGTCGTGAACAATGTCTTCGGCGGCGGCGGTCTGATTCAGCAGCCCGGCGGCGATCCGAAGCAGGTTTTGCCTGTGGTCTTCGTAGATCCTCGCCAGGGCGTCGCTGTCGCCCGACCGAAACCTCCAGATCAGCAGCACATCATTCAGCATCGATGCCTCAAACTACTCTCGAACGATCGTTCTTCCCCCGTAACACAATTAGACCGCAGGGTTTCGTCTGACAGAAACGAAAAAAAAACCGCATCGAGAGCGCATGAAGAAAGCCGGGTCGAATGGGCCCGGCTTCATGAGTGTTGCTGCACTGTTCGAGTTCAGACCGCTACGGCGCAGGCTGAACGTCCACCTGAACCCGGATGAGAATCTCTTTGGCGTCATCGTCCCGGTTGGGCGGCGCCTCGACGCGGATCAGCACGGCTCCGCCCGGTTCCGTGCTGATGTCCGGAATCTCAAAGCCATTGGTCCCGTCGTGGAAGGAGAGGGTGGACTGGATTCCCTGGCCGTCGCTCGAAACCGTCGGCAGCCACCCAAGTGCAAATCCGCTCCGCAACGGTCTGTCCGTCAAGGCAATTGTCGCAATCTCGCCCTCCAGCACCGTGACGCGAGGTGCGGCCAAGCATTTCAGGGTCGCGGAGGCATCAAACAACTCGGCCTGTTCCCGGCTCAGGACCGCGTAGCGCACTTGCGGATCCGGCGACGCTTCGACGAACTCGATCCCCTGGTCCTTGAGGGATTGCCATAGACCCCGTTCCGTTTCGTGGACCGTGAACAACCGAGTCCCGCACGTGAGTTCGCGGCGGTCGGAACTCGGCGTCTGGTCCCCCATACCGAGTGACTCAGGCGGCGCCGCGCTTGTGTCCCCCGTGATCATGCCCTTGAGCCACGAAAGCGTGGAGTTCACCGCGTGCCTGGCCTGGCTGAAGGCGACGGACCCTGTGCCCAGGCCCAATACGCCGAGAATGAGCAGGACAACTGTGATCACGGCGGCGATTCTCTTGGGTTTCTGTGTCATGATGATTCTCCCGTAACGGAGCAGGCCGAACGCCTGCGTCTTCTTTTTGTGCTGTGCGTGCGTTTCGACGAGATCGTGGAACGTCCGCTCTCGCGTCTGGGCGTCGGCCTCGATGGAGAGTCTTCGGACGGACTGCTCGATCTGCTTTACAGACTTCATCTTTCCACCTCGCCATTCAACAGGGACCGCAACCTGTCGATCCCGTAACGATATCGGCTTTGGACGGTGTTGAGGGACGTCCCTTGAATCCCGGCGATCTCTCGGAAGGTCAGGTCGCCCTTGAGATGCAGGACGACGACCTCTCGCTGTTCGTAGGGCAGCATCGCCAAGGCGTCGGCCAGCCGGCTCAGCTCTTCATCCTGAATCGCCCGGCTCAGCGGTGTTGTCCGTTCCTCGGCTTGTGGCTCTTCCTCACGCGGGACCATCGCGTGACGTTTCGCGGCCCGCAGACGGTCGCGGGCGAGATTCGCCACGCAGGTCGTCAGGTAGCTCTTGAGGCTGCCGGACAGTCGCAGCCGCTCGGGCGACTGGGCGAAGGCGACGAAGATGTCGTGGACCGCGTCCTGGGCGGCATTGACGTCGCCCAGAAGCCCGGCGGCCACCGTCAGCATGACGCCCTCGTATTTTCGGTAGATGCGGCACAGGGCGTCCGTGCTGCCGCGCTTGAACCGCAGGATCAGGATCTTGTCTTCCATCGCATTCTCGCCGACACCAGGTATCAACGGCCGTTCTTCACCCCTTACACGTCCGGCCGGTTCGGATTAGTCTACGTCATTTGCACTTCTTTCACGAGGGCGCACAAAAAGAGCCGCTGGAGAGCTCTCGGGCGGCTCGGAGTGCGTTGCGACAGGCGAATTCAGCTAGTCGATGTCGCGGGATACGCCGTAAGGGCCGTAGACGACACAGGAGGGTTTCTCCTCAAGGGTGCGGAACTGGACGAT
>JBDKUU010000373.1:0-4757 GCA_039679525.1 Phycisphaerales bacterium
CGAGGAAGCGATGGCTTGCATCGACGGATGGCTGGAGCTCCGACGAGTCGGCTGCATTTCGTCCGGCGACGTCGACTACACCGACATCGCCGGACGGTACGTCGCCTGCCACACGCAGTTGGCGCAGTGTTACATGCAAATGGGACAGCACGAGCAGGTCGTAGCCACGTACACTCGTCTCCTGGCGAATCCCAGCGTGCAGATTCCCGAGGCCCAGCGGCAGTCGATCGCACAGGCCAAAGACCGACTGATTCGCCAACTCCAGGCCGAAACGTCGCCGGTGAAGGTATCTTTCGAACCCTCTCCCCGGCAGGCGATCCCCGCGTCGCATTCGGAGCCCAATCCGCCGGCTCCTTCGACCCGGGCGCAGCCTCCGTCGGCTGCGGACGCTCCCGCCGGCGACCTGCGGCCGAAAGTCACTGTGGTCACGGCCTGTCGCAACGCCCAGCGGTACTTGAAGGAATGTGTGGACAGCATTCTGGCTCAAACCCTGACGGACTGGGAGCTACTCCTGATCGACGACGGCAGCACCGACGATACCCCTCGGATGATCGAGGAATTCGCCCGGCAGGACCCGCGAATCCAGGGACATTACTTCACCGACAGCCGGGGCCCGTACGTGCGGCGCAATTTCGCGATCCGCCGGGCCGCTTCGGATTTCGTCGTGATCCAGGACGCCGACGACATCATGGCTCCGACGAAACTGGAACGACTGCACCAGGAGATCGATCGGGACCCCTGCCTGGGGATCGTGGGATCTTCGCATCGCACGTTCCTCGAAGAATTCCGCGGCCTGGAGCACACGGAACCGTGCGAACTGCCGGCCGATCACGCGACGATCATCGCCTCCTGCGTGTCCTGGCGGGCGGGGATCAGCCACGGCACGGCGATCATTCGCAAGTCGCTGTTCGATGTGATCGGCTTCTACGACGAGAATCCCTTCGCCGCGGACGCCTTCTGGTCCGCCAAGCTGGCGATGTACGCTCAGATCGGCGCTCCGGTGAAGCTGGCGAACATCCCGGAGTATCTGACGCTGATTCGCATCCATCCGAGCAGTCAGACGCAGACCCTGCCCGTTTTCGATCCGCGGGGCCGGCGCGTGCGGTATCGGCACTACTGCGAATGCAGACTCCGGCGGATCCGCGAGAGATGGAGGCAGCAGCCGCAGTTGGACGTCGCGGCGGAACTCCGCAACTGCTCGTGCTCGGATTTCCTCCTGCGGTTCAAAGCCAAGATCATCGAATGGGAAGGCCAGGAACTGCCGGTTCACTTCTTCAACGACCTCCTGCTGGGAGCGATGTCTTCGTTCCAGAACAAGGCCTACGTGAGCTGCGTGATCATCTTGAACGGTCTGGAAGTGATGCAGCGGGACCTCGGCAGACGCGTGAAGGGTTTCGACCTGGTCCGGGGGATCGCGTTGTACGCGTCCGGCCTGTCCGAACGGGGTCTGACGTACCTGGAGCGCGAAATCGAGCACCACGACAGTCCTCTGGCCCGCCGATTCCTTCGGGATGCGGGCGAGCGGGGCCCGTCGACGGCTGTGCGGGCGTGGATCGAGCAGAACGCCGCGGATCTCGATCTGCATCTGGCCGGCGAAGAGCGGGAACGGGTCCGCGTGGCGATCCCGTAGAGGAAATCGTCCGATACTTCAGAATTATCGGTTTTCGGACGATAATAGGAGATGACGGGGCAGTGTGCCCGCCGGCAAGGCGGGAATCGCTCGACCCCCGCGGGAAAGGCAGGTCTCTGATGGGTCAGATCAAGTTATCCGGACTTACCACCGGGATCGACACGGAAACGCTGGTCAAGCAGCTCATGGCGATCGAGCGGCAGCGGCTCAACGTGTACACAGCCCGGCAGGAGGAATACACCAAGAAGCAAGAGGCCCTTACCGAGCTCGACACCAAGCTCGACACGCTGAAGAGTGCGACGGCGGACCTGTCCGACGCCGATGAGCTTCGCGCCTTCGCCACCTCGTCCAGCGACACCGACGTCCTGACGGCGGAAGCCGGCAGCGCCGCGTTCGAAGGCAGTCACACGATCGTCGTGAACCAGTTGGCGACCCTGGAACGCTGGGTCCACGGCGCGGGCGTGAAGTACGCCGAGAGCACGGTGGGGGCCGGCACGTTCCTCTATTCGTACAACAATCAGGAGAGGACGGTCACGACGACGAGCGAGACGACCCTTCAGGAGCTCACGGACCTGATCAACAACGACCCCCAGAACCCGGGAGTGACCGCGAGTCTGCTCTACTATAACGACGCCTATCACCTCGTGATGAACGGCAACGACGCCGGCTCGGACTATGCGATCAAGATCAACGCGACCAACACCGAAGCCTGGCAATCGACCGCGCTGACCGACGGAACCGAGAACGCCTCCTTGTCCACCAGGATCGCCAGTCTCGATCAGTTCAGCGGTTATCTGGCCGGCGACGAATCCATCACGATCACCGGAGTGGCGCACGACGGCACGGCCGTCAGCGGCACCTTGAACGTCACCGCATACACGACGGTCGACAATCTCATTCAAGAGATCAACGACACCTTCGCCGGCACCGCGAAGGCCACCTTAGTCAATGGACAGATCCGATTGGTCGACACGACCAGCGGCGCCAGCCAGATGCAGATGAGCCTGTCGTACAACGCCGGATCGGGATCGACCGCGCTGGCTCTCCCGACGATCAGCCGGGCCACCCAGGGGGGGAGCGTCGCGGCCAATCTGGCGGGCTTCGCCGCGGCCGATTTCGTCGAGACGCAATCGGCCCAGGACGCGAAGTTCAAGGTGGACGGCTATCCTCTGGGCGCCGACGAGTGGATCACCCGCAGCTCCAACACGATCAGCGACGTCATCGAGGGGGTGACGCTTCATTTATACGACACCGGGACGGTGAACGTCGGCCTGACGCGGGACACGGAGTCGGTCACGAAGCTGCTCAACACCTGGGTGGAGGCCTACAACAAGGTGGTGACGTTCCTGGACGAGAACACCAGCTACGACGCGGACGCGAAGAAGGCCGGCGTCCTGATGAGCGATCAGTCCATCTCGAATCTCCTGAATAATCTGCGTCTTCCGATGATCCAGCGGACCAGAGGTTTCGTGGTCGACGTCGACAGCTTCCTCATGCCCGGCCAGATCGGCCTTCAGCTCGATGGGGACGGAAAACTGAGCCTGGACAGCAGCGCCTTGTCCGACGCTCTCACGAAGGACTACCTTGGCGTGCTGAACCTGATCGGCGCCGACAAAGCAGGCGTGTCCGACAGCAACACCGTCGAATTCTACGGCGCGTCGAGCCGCAATACGACCGCCGGAACCTACGATGTCGAGGTGACGGTCTCGGGAGGAGCCATCACCGGCGCCAGGATCAAGTCCGAGGACGAAAGCACCTGGCGGAACGCCACGTTCGGCGGAAACTACGTCGTGGGCGACAGCACGTTCGACGAATACAACCAGCCGGTCCATCCGGAGAACGGGTTGCAGTTGAGCGTCGATCTTGGCCAGGACGGAACCTTCGCCGCGAAGGTGCGGGTCAGACAGGGCTTCACCGGGGCCATGGAGAAAGCTCTGGAGAGCATCCTGGACGTCACCAACGGCATGCTGACGTTCAGCCAGAATGAGGTCCAGGACCAGATCGATCACCTGCAGGATCAGATCGACAGAGAGGAAGACCGCCTGACGAGCGTCGAGGAACAATTGACGGCGAAATACGCCCGGCTGGAGAAGGCCCTGACCCTGATGCAGAACCAGATCGCCGCGCTGAACGCCAGCAGCAGTTGATCGCGGCCCTGAGCAGGTCCGGAGACCTCCGGGCAGGGCGGACCTGAATCAAATCTCGAAGCACGAAGCACGAAATCCGAAACAAATCCAAAACCCAAAGCACGAATGTCCAAAACGCTGGCGCACGGCGAGAGCCCGTTTTGAATTTTGGATTTCGGTCATTCGTGCTTGTTTCGAATTTCGTGCTTCGAATTTCGGATTTGGATGACGTCGGCGCATGTCAGACTGTCCAAGCCACCTTCGGATCGCACGTCTTTATTTCCCGCTCCTGCGTCTCTGGCGGAGGCGATAGATCATCGCCAGCACCTCGGCCACCGCCATGTACAGACCTTCGGGAATCGGGCGGCCCGGCTTGACCGAGGCGTAGATGGCCCTGGCGATCTCGGGCCGCTGAACGATCGGGATGCCGTAGGAACGCCCGATCTGGATGATCTTCTGGGCCATGTGGTCGGCCCCTTTGGCCAGCAGAATGGGCGCTTCCATGAACTTGGGATCGTATCGAAGCGCGACGGCCACGTGCGTCGGGTTCACCAGGATCACGTTGGCCTTGGGCACGTCCTGACGAAGCCTCCGCATCGAGATCTCGAGCTGGAGCCGGCGGATGCGGGCCTTGACCTCGGGCGAGCCTTCCGTGTCCTTGCGTTCCAGCTTCACCTCCTCGCGGGTCATCATCAGTTCCTGGATGTAATTCCACTTCTGATAGTAGGCGTCCGCGAGTCCGATGATCAGCACGGCCAGGGCCACCCGGATGAACAGGCCCAGGATGATTCCGGTGGTGGCCGTCATGAGTTGGGTGGACCACGCCCAGCGCAGGCTCGCGAAAGCCTCCAGCTTGTCCCGCAGGTAGTACCACACGATCAGGCTCACGAAGGTCAGTTTCACGATGGAAATCAGGAAGTGGACGATGGCGCGCTTGTTGATCAGGTTGCCGAGAGCGGTGGCGGGATTGATCGCGTCCCAGCGCAGCCGCACGGCCGACG
>JBDKUU010000374.1:0-12998 GCA_039679525.1 Phycisphaerales bacterium
CCTATGGCGACACGGCGTTTCTCGACGATGATCCGGCCAAGCCTCGGCTCACCCCTGGCAATAACCCGGCCAATCCCGGCGAATACGACTACTGGGACAATGTGGATTACGTCCTCGACAGGGCACAGGCTCACGAGCTGGTCGTCGGCCTGTTGCCTCTGTTCGTCGGCTGGCAGGGCGACGGCTACAAGTACCTCAAGACCACCAACGCCTACACCTACGGCAGATTCCTGGGCGAGCGATACCGCAGCCGGCCCAACATCGTGTGGATCCTCGGCGGCGACAACGTCGCGGACACCGAGGAAAAACGGGCGATCTGGAACGCGGTGGCCAAGGGAATCACCGAGGCGGTCGCCGGCTCGGAGGACTACGGCAGGACGCTCATGACCTACCACAGCCCCGGCGGCACTTCTTCCTCGAACTGGTTTCACGCGGCCCCGTGGCTGGACTTCAACATGATCCAGACTTGGGCCGACTACCTATCGATCCCCGCCCGCATCGCGGCCGACTACCAACTGACCCCGCCCAAGCCGACGGGGCTCGGCGAAGGGGCCTACGAAGACGGCAGTCAATACAAGTTCAAGGTCGATGCCCTGGCCATCCGCAAACAGGCGTACTGGTCTTATCTGTCGGGTGGATATCACACGTACGGGAACACCAACGTGTGGAGTTTTGGCAGCTACAAGGCCGAGGCCTCGCAGGATTGGAGACTCGCCCTCGATTCGCCAGGCGTCGCGCACCTGAGCGTGCTGAAGAATATCCTCGCCTCGGTGGAGTGGTGGCGATTCGTCCCGGATTCCTCGATTCTCGCCGGCGAAGCGAAGGACGTCGCGATGCGGTCGGTTCAGGGCGACGCGATCCTCGTCTATCAGAGCGGCCCGGCGGCGACCTCGGTTCGCATGGACAAGATCACGGCCGCGCAGTCTGTGCAGGCCGTCTGGATCGACGTCCGCACCACGGATCGAACGCCGGCCGGCAGCTTCCCTACAGAGGGCACCGTCTCATTCAAGCCGCCTGCGGGCTGGGAGGATGGATTGCTGCTCCTCGGTCCATCACGACAATGACCGGCTGGTCAGAGCGTCCGTCGTTTGATACAATCCGCCGCGTGCAATGGATTCACTGCGGAAGGGGTAAGTGTCGATGATTGGACGATATCTGCTGCCTGCGACCCTGGCCGTCCTGGTTCTATCACAGCCGCTCGATGCCGCACGGGAGACGGCGGACACGCCGCCTTCGCTGGTCCGGCGCCAGTGCGGGACTCTGCGTGCTGCCATCGAGGATCTCATCGCGACCAATGGACGCCGATATCCCAAGGGCAACGAGTACCTCCGGCGGCTTGACGAATTGGCCAGGGCCGAACGTCCTGCGGAGGCTCTGGAGCAACTCAGGCGCGAGGCGTTGCTGGCGAATCCCTTGCTGGAATTCGACAAGGCGCTGGTGGTCAAGCGGCGAGGGGGATTGGGGCTTCCTGCGAACGACGAGTGCGATGCTTCGCTGCCGCGGGAGGGCTACGACAACGAGATTGCCGTTCTGTCGCTGGCCCAGCCAGGGGCGGAACTCGCGACGGTGTATCGATCCCAGGCGGGCGGATACGTCGGCGAAATCGACCTGCACTGGAACGCCGACCGATTCCTCTTCACGCAATCGGACGCGGCGAACTGGAAGCTCTGGGAGATCCGCGCGGATGGAACGGGCCTGCGTCAGGTCTCTCACATGCCGGACGACGTGGACTGCTTCGACGCCTGCTACCTGCCCGAGGGACGGATCGTCTTCGGGTCGACCGCCTCGTGGCAGGGAGTTCCGTTCTCACGCGGCGAGAAACGCGTCGCCAACTTGTATGCGATGAACGCCGACGGCTCGGGCGTTCGACATCTCTGTTTCGACCAGAGCCATGACCTTCATCCGTGCGTGCTGAGCGATGGTCAGGTGCTCTATCACCGCTGGGAATCCTTGGGCATCGATCACACCCTTCGTCGGCTGCTGATGGCGATGAACCCCGACGGGACCGGTCAGCACGCGGTCTACGGGAGCAATTCGCAGCTCGCGAACTCGCTCTATTTCCCCAGGCCGCTGCCGGGCTGCAACGACAGGCTGGTCTGCGTCCTCGCGGATTCTCGCGGCCGGCAGAAGGCCGGACGACTCGCGTTGGTGGACGTCAGCCGGGGATGGGGCGCATCGGGCGTCTTGCGAACGATCACCGGGCATGGCGATCCGGTCACGCCTCAGACCGCCGCTGGTGGCGTGGATGACGATTGGCCGAAGTTCCTGCATCCCTATCCGCTCAGCGAGAAGTACTTCCTCGTCGCTTGTCAGCCGAACGCCGAATCGGAGTGGGGGATCTACCTTGCCGATGTCTTCGACAATCTTGTGCTGATTCGCGAAGAGCCGGGCTATGCGCTTCTGGAGCCGGTTGCGATCATGAAGCGACCGATGCCGCCTGTGCCTGTCAATCGGGTGGACCTCAGACGCAAGGACGGGATCGTCTATCTGCACAGCGTATACACCGGGCCGGGGCTCGCCGGCGTGCCGCGGGGGGCGATCAAGAGTCTGCGGGTGATCGCGTACGACTTTGGCTATCCCGGCCTGGCGGGTCCGGACCGGATCGGGCTCGGCGGTCCGACGGACGTCATGCGGATTCTCGGCGCCGTCCCACTTGAGGAGGATGGCTCGGTCACGTTCCGCGTGCCGGCCGACACGCCTGTGGCGGTGCAGGCCCTCGACGGCGAGGGCAAGGCCGTACAGATCATGCGAAGCTGGTTCACGGTCATGCCGGGCGAGACGCTCTCGTGCGTCGGCTGCCATGAGAGGCCGGCTGATGTGACGCCTTCGGCATTGGCGTTGGCGATGCGGCTCGATCCCCGTGACATCGAGCCGTGGCGCGGCCCGGCCCGCGGTTTCAGCTTTGCCCGCGAGGTGCAGCCGGTGCTGAATCGGCACTGCGCCGCCTGCCACGACGGCGGGGCGGCGAAGCCCGATCTGCGGCCGAAAGATTCGAACGATGCGGCCCAATACACGTCCGCCTATCGTGCGATGATTCCCTATGTCCGCCGGGTCGGCATCGACGGCGATGTGGGCCTTTTGAAGCCGGGGGAGTACCATGCCGACACCGGCAAACTGGTTCAGCTTCTTCGCAAGGGGCACGAGGGTGTTCCACTGGACGCCGAGGGTTGGGACCGAATCGTCACGTGGATCGATCTGAACGCGCCTTGCTACGGCACGTGGGGCGAGGCCAGTCCGATTCCCCGCGACGGACATGCTCGGCGGATGGAGCTGCGCAAGACCTACGGCGGTCCCGCGGATGATCCGGAAGCGATTCCAGATTGCCCGCGATATGACAAGAGACCATAGGACCTATGGGACTGATGGGACTTATTGCGGCGTCGGCGGCTCGAACTTGTAGCCGATCTCGCGGACTGTGTGAATGAAGACGGGATTGTGCGGGTCCGGCTCGATCTTGTTCCGCAGCGTCGTCACGAAGCGGTCGATGCTCCGCGAGCCGACGAAGGAATCGTAGCCCCAGACGAGATTCAGGATCTCGTCGCGCGTGAGCGCCCGCCCGGGCCGCTTGACGAACAGCTCCAGCAGCCGGAACTCCTTGGGCGAGAGCTTGATCTCTTCATCCTTTCGCATGAACTTGCGGGCCGGGAGATCCAGCCGGCAGTCGCCGAACTGATAGATCTCCTGCTCGGTCTTTCGCACCCGGCGCAGCAGCGCCTCGGCGCGGGCCAGCAATTCTTTGATGCTGAAGGGCTTCGTGACGTAGTCGTCGGCGCCGAGGTTCAGGCCCAGCACGATGTCCGATTCCTCGCCTTTGGCCGTGAGCATGATGATCGGCATGTCGAGGTTCTCCCGCCGGATGAGCCGGCAGACCTCGTAGCCGTTGATCTTGGGCAGCATGATGTCCAGCAGGATCAGGTCCGGCCGGGCGTTGAGCGCGGCGTTGAGGCCCGCTTCGCCGTCCTCGGCGGCGAGGATGTGATAGCCGTGGAACTCGAAGTTGTCCTTCAGGCCCCGCAACATGGTCGGATCGTCGTCAACTATGAGCACGGTCTGCATCGGTTCACGGCGTCTCGGAGGGTTCCTGGAATTTGTACCCGATGTTCGGGATCGCCTGGAAATACTGCGGCCGCTTGGGGTCGGGCTCGATCTTGCTTCGCAGGCTGTTCACCGCCTTGTCGATGTCCCGCGTCGTGATGAACTGCGAGTAGCCGAAGACGGTGGTGCGGATCTCCTCCTGGGTCAGCGGGCAGCCGGCCTTCCGCAGGAACAGGTGCAGCATCTTGAACTCGCCCGGCGTCAGCGCCACGGCCTGCCCCGCTCGCTCCAGCGTATGGGCCGCGACGTCCAGGCGGCAGTCTGCGAACTCGTATACCGGCGGCTCCGCGTCCTTGCGGCGACGCATGAACGCCTCGACCCGGGCCATCAACTCCTTGATGCTGAACGGCTTGGTCACGTAGTCATCGGCCCCGAGGTTCAGGCCCAGCACGATGTCCGATTCCTGGTCCTTCGCGGTGAGCATGATGATGGGCATGTCGAAGCCTTTCTCGCGGATGCGCGAGCAGACCTCGTAGCCGTTGATCTCCGGCAGCATGATGTCCAGCAGGATCAGGTCCGGCCGCTCCTTCAGTGCGGTCTCCAGACCTGTTTTGCCGTCGGCGGCGGTCAGGACGTAGTAGCCCTTCATCTTGAAGTTGTCTTCGAGTCCCCGCATCATGGCGGGCTCGTCCTCGACGATCAGCACTGTCCTCACGCGTCGTGGTCTCCACTTGCTCGGTGTCTACTGCCGGCTGCTGGGCCGACCTATCCTATACGATAGCCGCCGGTGGCCCTGCGCGTCAAGCGGCCTGCATATGCTCAACAGCGATGCGGTGCGTGATACGCACCCTACGGACCACGGCCTTCATTCTTGTAGGGTGCGTATCACGCACCATCTTCATTTGCTCTGCCGGATGATTCCGAGGTATCGGCCCAGCCAGTAGGGCAGCAGGTATACGTCGCCGCTGAATTCCTCGCGGCCGCCGTCGCCGCCGTCGAGTTGGAAGGCGTTGCCGTTGTACTTGCTCATCGGACGCTCGTCGGGCGGCAACACGACCTTCGTTCTCTGCTCGCGGAAGTTGGCCGGGAGGAAGGCCAAGTCCTTGCGATGGCTGTTCTGCACGGCCCAGCTCACGAGGTCCAGGGGGAACTGCTGAAGGGTCCAGATCGATTCGTCCAGGTCGAAATCCTGAGCGCCAGTCATCGCGTAGATGAAGTTCCAGAGCGGGTTCTTCTCCGGCCGCTCGATCTCCCAATGGTCCCGGATGGCCTGGCGGTACTTCTCCCGAAGCTCCGGCGTGAACGCGTAGCGATACAGGTTCCAGTAGCTCAGGAACGCCAGCTCGTCGTCGCTGTGGTTCCAGTCGGAAGTTAAGTCGATGCTCGGGACGCGGCCCAGTTCTTTGACGGGGATCATGATGTTGTCGAGATAGCCGTGCTCGTCCATCAGCTCACGGGCCTTCTGCCGGTAGACCTCCTTGCCTGTGAAGTGATAGGCGGTCTGGAGGAACGCGACGATCTCGACGGAGTTGAGCCTGCGATCGCCGACCTGCCGGGGGAACTGGTTGACGTACTCCGGATGCCAGCGGCCCCACTGGGTGGGCTTGCCGTCGAGGTCGATCAGGTACCAGTTGTTCCGCACGATGTGGTCCATGATGGCGTCGATCAGAGCGATCGAACGTTTTCGCCAGGCCTCGTCCGGGGCGATCTCCGCGAAGATCGCGTAGGCGAAGAAATGTCCGACGATCTCGTCGCTGCTGGTGGTTCCCTTCCAGGCCCATTTGCCGTCGGCGGTCTGGTGCCAGCGGGATTTGTCCGCCACCTGATACCCGGCCCGCTCGAACGACCGGGCGGGAAAGCCCGGGATGCCTGTGATCTCGCTGAGCCGCTCCATGGCCTCGAACGACTCGTAGCAGTTCCGCAGGGCGTCGTCGGATTTCATCGCGGAGTATCGGAACAGCTCCCCGGCCAGATACATCGCGGTCCAAAGTCCGTCATTATCCTGGTCGACGAGCGTCCCTGTCGAAAGATCGCCCGGCGTGCTCATCTCGACCGCGCTGTTGAAGCCGAAACGAATGTGCCGCTGCCGCGTCAGGCGATCGAAGTGCTCCGCCTTCTGAGCAAGGGTTGTCTCTTGGAAGCGGATGACGTTGAGCCCACACCGCGAAAGCGCCAGAACCGACCGATCCGCCCCCGGCCAGATATCGATCACGTCGTCGTCCAGCAGCCATCGCCTGGAGGCATAGTAGTCGACGTGGCCATTTGTATCCGTCGCGAAAGCTCCTCTCGGCGTCCCAAACCAAGACGTGTCGCCAATCCGCCGGCTGCATCGAATGTCTGTGCATGGGACGTCGTTCGAATCTGCGTGTGCAGAGTCGTCGTCCGCTAGCAGGCTGCATGCCTCTGGAGCCTCGCGATCGATCAAGATGCGGCCGGCAGATGCGCCGCTCAGCGCCTGCGTGTCCGTTGCGTACACGAATTGCCCCTGATGGATGGCGATGTCCTTGATCTGCATGTCGGCCAGGGGGCGGTCCTGGCGATCCGGGCGGAGCTGGCTGGCGTGGACTTGGAGGAGGCCCTTGTCCGAAAGGACGAGGATTCGGCCGTTGCGGTCCATGCGGACCTTGATAAGCTTGGCGTCGCGGACCTCCGGTCCCAGCGGAATTTGCTCGCTGGTGTCCTGGATGAAGGGGCGATCCACATGGGACGGCGTTCCCTCGCGGTACGGGATCGCCATCGTAAGCACTAGCAGCATCTGAACGACCATCGCGAATCTCCTGTGGGGAGGATTTGAAATCTCAAATCTCAAATCTCAGATCTCAGATCCTCCCCGGGTCACGGCACGTTTCATTCGCTCCAGGCCCGCCAGCAGGGTCGAACGCGGGCAGCCGAAATTCAGTCGCACGAAGCCTTCGCCCTCGAAGTGCTTGCCGTCGGAGAGACCGACGCCGGCGTGCTCGAAGAACCGCCCCGGATGGGGCAGATTCAGCGGGCGCGTGTCGATCCAGGCCAGGTACGTCGCTTCGACGTGGTCCATCGACAGGCCGGGCATTTCTTCATTGACCATCTTGTGGACGATCTGTTCGTTGCCCCGGAGATACTCGATGAGGGCCCGTCGCCAGGGTTCGCAGTCGCGAAAGGCCGCCAGGCAGGCGGTGTAGCCCAGGACGTTGACGCCGGGGACGATCCCGTGTTGGGCCTTGTTGAACTTCGCCCGCAGCTCGGCGTTCTCGATGATGGCGAAGGAGCAGCTCAGGCCGGGGATGTTGAAGGTCATGCTCGGGGCCATCAGGGTGATCGTCCGCGCGGAGATCTCGGGACTCAGCGATGCGGTCGGCGTGTGCGGGCCGTCGAGGACGAGGTCGCAGTGGATCTCATCGGAGCAGATGGTGACGTCGTGGGCCAGGCAGATCTCGGTGATGCGATGGAGCTCGCTCCGGTCGAACCGTCGGCCGACCGGGTTGTGCGGGTTGCACAGGAGAAAGAGCCGGGACCTGTCACCGATTTCGCGTTCGAATCGGTCGCAGTCCATGACGTACCGCCCGGCCTCGCGGGCCAGCGGAATCGTCTTGACGCTCTGACGCGCCGACGGCGGGGCGGACAGGAAGGGCGGATAGATCGGCGCGAAGGTCAGCACCTCGTCGCCGCAGGCCCGGCACACGACGTTGATCGCGGACACCACGCCGGGCATCCAGACGATCCACGAAGGCTGAATCGTCCAGCCGTACTGCCGAGCCATCCGATCCACGACGACCCGGACCAATTCCTCCGGCGGCACGCCGTAGCCGAAGACGCCGTGCTCGACCCGAGCGTGCAGGGCGTCGAGGATCGGCCGCGGGGCCTGGAAATCCATGTCCGCCACCCACATCGGGATGACGTCCTTGCCCTCGTACTTGTCCCACTTGAGACTGTCTGTGTTGTGCCTGTCGACGATCCTGTCGAAGTCGAAAGTATCGTTCATGCCCGAAGGGCCTTTCATTTACTATTTTCCATTTACGAATTACTATTGAGCCGGCGCGGCGACTTGGATCCCGTGCCGGCAAGCGAGTGTCAATAGTAAATCGGAAATCGCAAATAGTAAACCGGGTGGATTATGATTGAATTGCTGAGGACGCGCAGAAGCATTCGGGAGTACACCGGCCGGGCGATCGAGCCGGAGAAGACGGCTTTGCTGAAAGAGGCGGCGCTGCGGTCGCCTTCGTCGAGGAACATCGACTCGTGGGAATTCGTCTTCGTCGATGACCGCGGCTTGCTGTCGAGGCTGTCCCGGTGCAAGCCGCACGGGGCGGACTTTCTGGAAGGGGCGGCTTTGGGCGTTGTGATCTGCGGGGACAGCAAAGCCAGCGACGTCTGGGTCGAGGACTGCTCTATCGCTGCCATCCTTGTGCAAATGACGGCTCAGTCAATCGGGCTGGGAAGCTGCTGGATCCAGGTGCGAAACCGCAAGTTCGACGATGCGACGACCTCCGAACAGTACATTCGGAAGCTGCTGGGCCTGCCGGAGCACATCGAGGTCGAATGCATCGTCGCCATCGGTTATCCTGCGGAGAAACGCGAGCCGCTGCCTGCCGCTGAACTCAAGGTCTCCAAGATCCACACGAACGGCTATTCGCGAGGTTGATCATGGGATTCAGCGCTCTTACGCTTGTCATGATGTTGTCTTCTGTGGCTGCGACGCCGGATCAGTATCTGCGTGACGTTGTCTCCGAGCTGTCGCGTCAGTGGCCGCAGAACCGGACGGTGAACGTGGTCTGTCACGGCCACAGCGTTCCCGCCGGTTACTTCCGCACGCCGGTCGTGGACACGTTCAACGCGTATCCGCATCTGCTCCACCTGGGGATTAAGGAGCAATTTCCGTACGCCGTGGTGAACGTCGTCGTGACAGCCATCGGCGGGGAGAATTCGGAGGCCGGCGAGAAACGCTTCGAACGCGACGTACTGACGCTGCGGCCGGACGTGGTCACGATCGACTATGCGCTCAACGACCGTGGCCTCGGCCTGGCCCGCGCGGAGACCGCGTGGAAGGCGATGATCGCCCAGGCGAAGGCCGCCGGAGTCAGGGTGATCCTCCTGACGCCCACGCCGGACACCAGCGCCAAGCTCGACGACCCCAACGATCCGCTGAACCAGCACGCCGAGCAGATTCGCCGCCTGGCTCGCGAGAACGAGGTGGCTCTCGTCGACAGCCTTGCCCTATTCCAGGCCCGCATCCACGCCGGCGAGCCGCTGGAGTCGTTCATGTCCCAGAGCAATCATCCCAATCGCAAAGGGCACGAGATCGTCGCCGCCGAACTGCTCAAGTGGTTTCACTGAAGCTTGACGCTGCCCTCGGGACTGTCGTTCTGCAGGACGTAGCCGGCGGGCAGGTCCACGTGGCAGAGCGTCTGACCCTTGTCCCTCCACCAGCGGATCGCGACCGGCCCTTGCGGCGTCATGATCTTGCCCTCGCACCAGTCGAGTCCGACGTCGGCGATCTTTAGTTGGACGATCTTCTGCTGGGCGTCGATCGCACGCACGCCGAGGACGTCGCGATAGAAGACGTGAGCCACGTGGGAGGCGAAGCCGTGGTCGCAACTGGCCTCGGCCCCGACGTTCTCCCAGAGCGTGCCCGTGCGGTCGGCCATGTACAGATAGTAGTCCGCCAGTTCCTTCTTGATCTGGGCCGCGTGGCCGTAGCGGCTCAGGAGCTCGAACCGCAGGTAATTGCCGATGAAGGCGTTGGCGGGGTGGACCTCGGGGAAGGCCTTCGTGGTCTTTCGTTGCTGGCCGAACTCGTTGACCAGTCTGTCCCAGAGCTCAGGATGCGTCTGGGGCGTGGCCACGTCGAAGAAGAACGCGAAGAACTGGCAGACCTCGGTGCGATTGCGGGTGACTTCAAGCTTGCCATCCTTGCGGACCGCGTTGTCCACGAAGAACTCGCCGTCGAAGGATTGTTTGCGGATCGTCTCGCGGATCTGCTCGGCCTCGTGCAGCAGGGCAGGCTGGTTGTACATGCGTCCGGCCGCCGCGAGGGCCGCCGCGTAGAGCATGTTGCTCGGATAGCTGACGTCCTGCACCAAATTGTTGGCCTGAGACCACTCGACGAAAACCCAGCTTTTCAGCTTCTCCAAGAGCCCGTCGGCGTTCTTGAACTGCTGGAAGTACTCGTTGAGAGCCATGAGCCGGGGCTGTAGCGCCATGACCATCTCGCTGTCGCCGCTTCGGGCCTGGTACTCCTCCAACTCGACCACGAACCAGATCGCCCAGTTGGGGATGAAGACGCCGTCGTAGTGATCGGCCGGGTAGCACATGGGCAGCATGCCCTCCGGCAGATGCGCGAAGCTCGGCGGCAGCAGGTAGTTTTCGAAGAAGTTCTTCTCGATGGTCGTGTTGCCGCACAGGTCGAACGCGACGCGGGAGGTGAAGAAACTGTCGCAGAGCCAGCCGGCCCGCTCGCGCGAGGGACAATCCATGAAAATGTCGACCGCATTCTGCCGGAAGGTCTGCCGGGCGGCCTCGAAGATGCGGTTGAGGGCCGGATCGCTGCATGAGAACTGGGCCTCGTCGGCCTCGCCGTTGGCGTACTCGCGGAGAGAGAGGTTCTTCACTTTGCACTCGCCCGCCAGGACGTTGAGCTTGAGGTATCGCAGGGTGTAGGGCTCGAAGGACTCCAGGCGATAGGTCCCGGGCCGAAGCTCGTAGCAGACCGCGTTGACGCAGCCGAGTCGCTTGGAATCCACGTCGCCTTGGGTCAGAACCTCGTCGAAGGTGACGTACAGCGTCGTCGGCTTGGAGCACGCGACCTCGGCGCCGAGGAATCCGGTGAGGTTGGTCCCCAGGTCCGCGATGGCGAAGGTGTTCTCGGCAAGTGCGAGGGCCTCGCGGGGCTGGTAGAGTCTCTCGGTCGCGGCTGGGAACACGGACCCGATCTTCTGCAACTCGATGGAGGGGACGACCTCCAGCTCGTTCTCGGGATAGCCCTTCAATTGCTCGCCGATGTTGACCAGCGAGCGGTCTTTCCAGAACTGCGCCACGGGCACGTCTCGCTTGAGCGTGCCCTCGGAAACAATCCGCACCGGCTGGCGCATCGAGAACCGGGGATACGCGACCCGGCGGGGCAGAAGGCTCTTTGTGCCCTGGACCGAGCAGGAGGCTTTCTCGCCTTCGGCGGGCGATCGGCTCCACCACTGATCGTCGCCTTCGTTCAGGCGGTAGTACTCGATGAAGGGCCGCTGGAAGCTGTATCGCTGGACCTTCTGCACGCGCTGCTTCAGGATCGTCGCCTCGAAGGCGGCGCCTTGGCCGGCCGTCGAGGCCAGGACCGCTCCGTCGCAGACCACCTCGGCCTGGAGGAAGGCAGGCTGATCGAGAAGATAGAAGCTGTTGACGTTGTAGCCGGCCGCCTCGACGGCCAGCGTGTTGCGTCCCTGCCGGCAGGCCAGGGGCCACTCGTCGACGCGCCAGTAGCCATGCGGCCCGCGGGCGGGGCCGTGGCCCACGAACTGTCCGTTGAAATACACGCGATAGAGCGACGAGGCTGTGATGCGAAGGATGGGCGTGCCTTGCCTGGGCTCATCGAAGACCACGCGGAACCCGACGAACAGGTTCTTCTCAGTCTGCCGATCGGTGACCCACACAGGTCGAGCCGACACGAACGAAGCCGTGTCGTCGTCGGCCCACGTGACCGATGTCCACCCAGAGACAATTATCGCCGCCGCACAAGCGGCCAGAAAGCCGGAACGCGTCTTCATGGTCTTCCCCTTCAATGCTGCCGTGTCGCCAAGCCCACGATTGTTACCGGACAACCGTGGACCTGATGACGCAGCATTATACCAGGGGTCCACCCGATTGCACGAGAGTGTCGTGTCGGATGGAGTTCTTTCCTTCCTGCGTTCCCACCTTCTTACCTTCTCACGGGTCACCGCGCGTCGAGCACCTTCGGCGGCGACACCGTCTTGGGTTTGACGCCGGGCCAGGTCTGGTATCCCTGGAACTCCTGCTCGTGTTTCTCAAAAGCCTCGCGGTTCGCGTCGGAGATTCGCTTGAGGTCCTCCTGGCTGTTGGCGGTGTCGGCCGGCCGGATGACCTCGGCCCGAACGAAGATGTAGAGCATGCTCTGCGTGTCGCTGGTGTTGACGCTTCGGAACGCGCCGCCGATCAGGGGCAGATCGCCCAGGATCGGGATCTTGCTGCCGCCCTTGTTCTGGTTGAGCTTGAGCATGCCGCCCAGAATGATCGTGCTGCCGTCGGGGACGGTGACGACCGTGCCGACGTTGCTGCTGGTCTGGTTCGGCGGCTTGTCGGCCGATACGCTCGTAAAGTCCGAACGGCTCAGTTGGACGTCCAGACGCAGGAGGTCGCCGTCGCTGATGTGGGGCGTGATCTCCAGCGTGATGCCGGCCTCGTAGGGCTCGTAGTTGACCGCGGTCTCGATGGTGTTGTTCTGGGGGCCGGCCGTGCCGCTGACGACCGGGACCGAGGATTTCTTCACGACGTAGGTTGTGTCCGCGGTCTTGATGTTGCCTTTCTCATTGTCGTTGACGAGCACCTTGGGCTTGGCGAGCACGCGGCCGTAGTTCTTCGTCCGGACCGCGGTGAGCAGGGCCTGGATGTGCTCGTCGGCATAGAAGCCGATGCCCTTGCCCGACTTGACCTGGAACTCCGCGAAATTGCTCCGGCCGGACGACTTGAGCCTGTCGGTGACGGTGGTGTTCTCATCGGCCTGGAATTGCGGGATCTGGCCGCTGCTCGGGCTCAGGTCCGGCAGGCCCGCGATCATCTCCAGGTCGTAGTTGAACTCGTCGTTCTTGCGGATCTCCACGAGCGTGGCGTCGATCAGCACCTGCGGCCTGCGTTTGTCCAGGGTCTTGATCAGCTTCTTGACCCATTCCTGGTTCTTGCGGCTGGCGTAGACGATCAGGGAGAACGTGTTCTCGTCCGGCACGATCACGATTTCCTCGTCGATCTTGCGGACCACTTTCTCG
>JBDKUU010000375.1:0-12558 GCA_039679525.1 Phycisphaerales bacterium
TCTCGCACAGGAAATCGACGAGGCGTTTGATGAAGTCCGCGTCATGGTCGTCCAGCCCGAGCAGGACCGTGCCCTCGACGCCGATCCCGTTGTCCCGGAGCATGCGGATGCGGTCGCGGATCACGTCGGAAGTGTCGAACACCGCCTGATACACGTACCAGCACCCGGCTTCGGCGGCCAGCCGGACGATCTGCTCGTCGTACAGGATCGGGTGCGAGACCCACTTCTTCTTCAGCGGCTTGATCGCGTTGAACAGAGCGATCAGCCATTCCCGATCCTGCGCGAGGGAATTGTCCACAATGAAGAGGCGGTTGTTCTCGATCTGTTCGAGTTCCTCGACGACGCGATCGATCGGACGCGGTCGAAACTGCTTGCCGCCCAGGAACGCACTGCAGCAGGGGAAGCAGTTGAACTTGCAGCCTCGCGAGGCGTGCACGAGATCCACCATCTGGACGCCGCGGTAATTGTACGAGGCCCGGTGGAGAATGCTCCGCCGCGCCGGCCCGATCGACTCCACGGGCGGAGGATCGCCCATGAAATCGTACACCGGCTTGAGCCGCCCGGCCTTGAGGTCGTCGATCACCCGCCCGAACCGCCCCTCGGCCTCTCCCAGGAAGACGGCGTCGGCGTGCCGGGCCACCTCTTCGCTGTGCAGCATGGTGGAGATCCCGCCGAAAATGACGGGGCGTCCCTTCGCCCGGAACGCGTCGGCGATTTCGAACGCCCGCGGGAGCTGGCACGTCAGCATGACCGAGATCGCCACCAGATCCGCGTCCTGCTCGAAATCCACGGGCTGAACGTTGTCGTCCTCGAAAACGAGCTCGACGTCCTCCGGCACGGTCGCCGCAAAGACCACCGGCCCGTGAGGAGGCAGATGGAACGGGGTCTGGTGAGCCAGCTTGGGCCAGGTCGGATAGATCAGTTTCATTCTCATCGTTCGGAACCATTCATTGGATCACGGTTGTCGGCCAGGACCTCCCGGGCCAGCTCAACAAGGCCGGCGACCGTCTTCGTTCCTCGCGTCAAATCCCGGCCGTCCCACTGCCACGAGGCCGCTTCGGAGCCCTCGGCGAGCACGAAGAACACCGCCCCGGAAGGTCCCTCCGGGCCGGTCCGCACGATCTTCGAATCGACGTCGCACCAGCCGGCCACCACGGTTTGACAGAGACCCCACTGGATCAGGTCCAGGGCCGCGTGCACTCCGGCCAGATGGCCCGGCGAATCATCCACGACGAAGCCGGGGCCTGTCAAGCCGAATTGGATGGAGGCCTCGCCCAGCATCGTACTCGGCAGCGTGTACGCGAACAGGTTGGGACTGGCCAGGGCCCCGCCGTCGGAGGCGACGGTCGCGAAGTACGCCAGATCCGCCTCCTGACAGCCGCAGCGAGTGCCCGCGACCAGGCCGATCGAGCGTTTCTGCGTCCACCGGTCCAGGCCCGCCGCCTTCAAGGCCAGGGCGATCGCGCCGAATCCCGCCTTGGCATAGGAATCGAACCGGCCGAAACGGGGGTGGGTGACCTCCAGGAACATCCTGCTCCGAAGAGCCGGCAACGTCCCGGCCTCGAGCCTGAACGTCTCGCCGGGGCGCCCGTTGCCGATGCCCGAAGGCGTCACCCATCCGATGCCCTTGATGTCCACCTTCACGATTCGTCGCTCCTTTGCAGGATCACCGCGGCGTTGATCCCGCCGAAACCGGAGTTCGTCGCCAGCAGATAGTCTCCCGAGAACGGCTGGGCCTTCGCCGACACGCGCCCGCGGCCGCCCGGCTCCGGGTTCCGCAGGCACACCGTCGGCGGAAGGCATTGACGCTCCAGGCTGCTCAGTCCCACGATGGCCTCGATGGCCCCGCACGCGCCCATGGTGTGCCCCGTGGCTCCCTTGATGGAGTGGAACGGAGGCTGCGGATCGAACATCGCGGCGAACGCGGTCAACTCCATGGCGTCGTTGTAGGCGGAGCCCGTGCCATGGGCGTTGATCGCCGCGATGTCGGAGGGCTTCAAGCCGGCCCGATCCAACGCCTGACGGACGGCGAGAATCAGACCTTCCCCCGTTCTCGATGGCGCGGTGATGTGATGGGCGTCGGATGCAACGCCCCAGCCGACGATCCGCCCGAGACTGCGATGTCCCGGCCGCCGTCCGCGATCGCTCGTCAGCAGTAGACACGCCGCCCCTTCGCCCAGGATCAGGCCGTCGCGATCCACGTCGAACGGCCGGCAGGCCTGGGGCGACAACGCGTGCAACGCGGAGAACCCCGAGAAAACGAATTCCGACACCAGGTCCATTCCGCAGACCAGGATCGAATCCGCCTGCCCCTGCCGGATTCGCGAGGCCGCCAGCGCCAGGGCGATCGTGGCCGAGCCGCAGGCGGCGTTGATGCCGCATCGCGGTCCTTCCAGGCCCAGCCGGCGCGCCAGGGCGTCCGCGGCCTGGCCGCCGAGGACCCGATCGAGGGCGGTCTCCCGGCCCCGCACCGCCCGCTCCAGTTGGTCGACGCCCGCCTTGGTCGTCGCCGTGAGCAAGGCGGTGTCCCGCGGGATCGACAGCGGCTCCTCGAAGAGCATCTGCATGAGCCCGTCAAGCCGCGAACCGGCCCGCTCACCGTCGAGGGCCGCGATGCACCCGGCCGTACGGCATGCGTAGGCGTCCGTGGCGAATCGCTTCACCTGCGCAATCCCCGTGCGGCCCGCCATCAGGGCTTCCCACAGGGCGTCGCACCCCGTTCCCAGGGCCGTCACGACCCGGGCATCTGCTACGTAAATCGCGCTCACGCCAGCTCCCCCTGCTTCCACCTCTGCAGGAAAGCGACGAAGAACGGCGGCGGCGTCAGAAGGACGTTCAGGTCGCGGTCCAGCATCATCTGCACCGTGCACCCTGTGCAGACGAGCTGACCCCGAGCGTTGTGAATCGCATACTCGAAGTTGATGCGTGCGGCGTCTGACCAGTGCAGGACGGCCGCGATCTCGATCTCGTCCTCGAACCGCAACGGGCACAGATAATCGATCTGCATCTGCCGCACCGGGACCGGAATCTGTTCCCGGATGAAATCGCTGTAGCTGATCCCGCAGCGATGCCCCAGGGCCACGCGGGCGTCCTCGAAATAGCTCGGATAGCAGCCGTGCCAGACGATGCCCATGGAGTCCACCTCTTCGAATCGAACGCGCCGGGCGACGGTCTGGCGAAGCGGCGCCGGTGCGCCGGGGACCGGAGAAAAATAGGGCTTACGCATGGGGGCCATCCTCGGCATCGAATTCCAGCGAGAAGACCGCCGCCTTCTCTCCGTCGACCAGCAGCGTGAAACCGCATCGCAGGCCGGGGTTTTGCGGCTGTTCCTGCCAGCGGACAGTCACCGCCCGGCCCGGCAGAATCGTCTTGAGGAACTTGCCGCGGTCGACCCGGCGCAGACGCCAGTTGCGCCCGCTGCGAATGCACAGAGCGCATTGTCCCGTCATCAGTTGCACGAACGCCGGCAGGACCGGATGTCCCGGGAAATGTCCCTGGAATCCGGTGAACTGCTCGCTGAAGACGAACGTCAGTTCATAGCCCCGGCCCCCTTCCAGGGTCCGGACCTGTTTCTCCGCACAGGCAATGATCTCTTCTCGTAAGGTACCCATCGTTGTCTCAATCCTTCGATCCGCGGCCCTGCAGGGCGGGAATCACAAGCACGGCACAAATCATGGACGGAAGCAGGCCCAGGACCACCGTGATGCCCAGCGAGAACATCGCGGGGTGCTGCGCCAGCGACAGGGCGCCGAAGCTGCTGATCGTGGTCAGCGCCGAAGTGACCACCGACCGTTCGGCCGCTCCGCCGGGCGCGTCGGGCCGGTGCAGCATGAAAGTTCCGTAGTCGATGCTCAATCCCAGGACCAGCACGCCGGCCGCCATATTGAACAGATTCACCCGAATGCCCAGCAGGCCCATCAGGGCCAGCATCACGACGACGCCGGTCATGGCCGGCAGCAGGCACAGAACCACCGGGCGGAGTCGCCGCAACATCAGGGCCAGCACCAGCACCACCATCGCCAGGGCCCCGGCGAGGAAACGGGCGAAGTCGCGATGGAGCAGGCGGCGCAGTCCCGTCGCGAACTGCTTCTGCGAGACGGCCTGCGCGCCCGGCGGCAGGTCCAGGTCGATCGAACCCGCCGCCCCGCCCGCAGGATCGTTGTCGGCCACCAGATTGATCAGGCTCAAGCCCTCGGATGTGGACACGCACAGCGGCTCCAGCAAGGGGCCTGCCGCTTCGCGGAGATCCGCAGGGCTGAAGACCTCCCGCTTCTGCTCGATCCACTGGAGAAAAGGCGTGAAGGCCCCCTGAGTAAAACCCAGCGCCCGCCCGTGAGTGTCGAGAGCCGCCTTCAACTGGTCCAGACGCCCCTGCTCGCGCCAGAAACGCTCCCAGCGGGCCAGATTGGCGGACTGCGTCGCGCGGCTGGGCATCAAGGGCGCCACGCTCACGATCTCGCCCGGACGACGCCCCGCGGCCAGCCGGGCGTGCACCTGCTCGTTCGTCCGCAGCGCCGCTTCCTCGTTCGGATCGCGAACGACGACCAGCGTCCGTCCCTTGGGATCGCCCCACACGTCGCGGACGCAGAATTCGTCCGCCAGAATGTCCCGGGGCATCAGTCCGAGGGCCCGCAGATCGCCCTCGAACGACACGCGAAAACACCCCGGCAGGCAGATCAGCATCGCGGCCAGCCACAGGCCGATCACCCACCGACGGCAACGGCCCAGCGCCGGCGGCACAAATATCCGCGGCTCCCGATCGGTGCGGCCGACCCAGTGCGGCAGACATCCCATCGCCAGGGCCACCGCCGCGGTCAACCCGGCGATGGCGAGAACCGCCAACTGACGCTGGATGGGGATGGCGGACCACAGAAGAACCACAAAGACCCCGACCGTCGTGGCGAAGGAGATGACCATCGGGACCGCCATCTCGCCCATCTCTTTTTCCGGTTCGGCGTCCGGCCTTCGGAGCGAGTAGAACACGTGGAGTCCGTAATCGTCGGAGATTCCCAGAAGAACGGCGCCGAATCCCACGACGATGGCGGACAACGGTTTGAACAGTCCGACGGCCGCCGTCACGCCCGCCAGCACCGCCAGCGAGGGGACCGCAAAGACCAGCAGCGCCCGCCAGTGACGCAGCATTGTCAGGAAGATGACAACCATCGAGAGCGACGAGACCGCGAAGACCACGACCAGGTCCCGCTTGACCGTCCGGGCATTGGCCACGGTATAGCGATGAGCGCACACCACGCGGGCCCGAATCGTCTCCGGGACGGTCTGCGAGAGCACCCCGTCGAGATAGTTGAGCACGCGCTCGCCGCCCTGCGAATCGCCCATCGCGATCGGAGTCTCGGCCACCAGCAGCAGGTGCCTGCCGGTCGGGTCGAGGAGAAAGCCCCCCTCGATCCGGGCGTCGGGCAGCAGGGCCACGGCTCCGAGCTTACGCAACACCTG
This sequence comes from Phycisphaerales bacterium, assembly GCA_039679525.1. Lineage (GTDB taxonomy): Bacteria > Planctomycetota > Phycisphaerae > Sedimentisphaerales > Anaerobacaceae > PLanc-01. Next base: position 5,455 of record JBDKUU010000375.1, read on the forward strand.
GTTGCGGAAGCCGAGCGGGTCGCGGGCGAGCCATCTTCTCAGCCACAATCCCTCCGGACCCGCCAGGTCCTTCAGATCGCCCGCAAGCGTCTCGGCCACCTGCGCCGGAGCCACCCGGGTCGCCAGGGCCGCCGCGTCCTCGTCGGTGAACAGTTGCGGCATGTGCGCGTAGAGCCAATCGATCAGGTTGGCGCCCGTCTCCATGGACAGCCCGCCCACCACGCGCGAGATCAGCGGCGGTTGCAGCCGCTCCTGCAGGAGCCCCGCCGTCTCCGTCAACTGGGCGATCTGTTCGGGTTCCTGGGCTTCGAGGTCGATGAGGATGTTCCGCGTGAAGGGCGCCATTTCCAGCAGCCGGTAGCCGGCCACGAAGGCGGGGTCGCTGTCCGGGAGCATCATCGCGATGTCCTCCCGCAGGGGCGTTCGCGCCACGATCAGCGCGCCGGCCAGGGCCAGAGCCGCCACGGCGGCCGCACACGCCCACCGGTGGCGGGCCCCCGTCCGGTAGACCCGCCGGGCCGTCTGCGCCAGCAATCTCGTATCTCTTTGCTCCAACGGACTCATCCCCTATCCCAGAGGCTCCCCGTCAACCGCCGTGCGGCTGCACCCAGACTTTGAGCGTCCCGTGCGCGACGACGGTCCCCTCGCAGAGCACCTGCCCCTCCACGAAGTGGAAATCCTCGAACGCGCAGGACGATTTGATCTTGATCGCGAGCGGCCGCCCCGCCGGCGGAAGCTGCTCCACCTCGAAGTCCTGCGCCCCCACGAGATACCCGATGTTCGAAGCTTTGTCCGCCAGTCGATCCTTGTACCCCTGCGAAGCCGCGTAGGCCTGGGCCACGAGTTCCAGCAGGACCGCCGCCTCCACCTTCCCGTCCGGACCCACGCCGACGTCGCCGACCTCCAGAACCGTCTCCGCCTCCGCCTGGTCGTCCTCCACGCGAAGGAGCGTGCGCACCAGGCGCAAAGGCGAGCGGTGGAGCATGTACATTTCCGTGTCTGCCGGCAGGCTCATGCCCGTGATCCTCCATCGAAGTACACGCTGAGATCGTCGAACATCCGGCTGGAGAACAGCAGCTTCCGGAATCGCACGAGCTCGTCGTGAAAGATCGTTCGATTGTCGTAGACCTTGAAGTGCTCCGAGAGCAGCTCGTAGACGCGGCGGCATCCGCCCCCGAGGCCGGCCGCGCCGCGGAAGGACAGCGCCTGCAGGTCCGCGAGCGTCTCGACGGTCAGAACGTGCTTGGCGTTGCTGACCGCCTTGAACGCCTTCCTCGCCGCCACGGTCCCCATGCTCACCACGTCCTGGTTCGAGGCGTTGCAGGAGATCGACAGGGTTCCCACCGGGTTGGCGAGATGACGGTTCTCCGCCGTCGTCGAGGTGGCGACGTACTGGGCGCCCATGAATCCCATGGTCAGCCCGGCCTGTCCCGCGATCAACAGCTCCGGCAGGCCCTCGTTCAGATGCCTGTCCAGGAGCTTGTTGATCCGCCGCTCCGAGAGCGTACACATCTCGGCGACCGCCATGCACAGCGAGTCCATCGCGAAGGCGATGCTCTGCCCGTGGAAGTTGCCGCCGTGGATGACTTTCTTTTTCTCGGGGATGACCACCGGATTGTCGTTGACGGAATTGGCCTCGATGCGGACCGTTGCGGCCACGTGCTCGATCGTCTCCTGGACCGGGGCCAGGATCTGCGGCGTGCAGCGAATCGAGTAGACGTCCTGGATGTTGACGTCGGTCTCGAACGAGATTCCCTCGGCCTTGCCGCGCCGCACCCGTTCGTGGATCTCGCTTCGCGGCGTGATGTTCCGCGATCCATGATAGAGCCGGCGAATCGTCTCGGCGATCCGCTGCTGTCCCGGGTGCGGCTTGACCCGGTGCAGGTCCTCGTCGAAGGCGTCGTCGATGCCGCCGAAGATCTCCAGGGCGAAGGCCGCCGTCACGGAACTCAGCGACAACAGCTTGCGGGCCCCGAAAAGGGCGAAAGCCGCCAGGGCCGTCATGGCGCTGGTGCCGTTGATCAGGGCCAGGCCCTCTTTGAAACTCAGTGTGAAGGGCTCGAGGCCTTCCGCCTCCAAGGCCTCTTTGGCCGTCGTCAACCGGCCCTTGTGGTAGGCCGCCCCTTCGCCGATGATCGCCAGCGCCAGGTGCGCCAGATGCACCAGGTCGCCGGAAGCGCCCACGCTCCCGCATTCCGGGATGTACGGGGCGATGCCCGCGTTGATCATGTCCCGCATCAATTCCAGCAACGGCGTCCGCACGCCGCTGTAGCCCTTGACCAGCGTGTTGAGCCGCACCGCCAGAACCGCCTGGGCGATGTAGTACTTCAGCGGATCGCCCAGCCCCGCCGCGTGGCTGTGGATCAGGTTCACCTGCAGGGCGCCCAGGTCCTTCTCGGAGATGATCTTGTTGCACATCGGGCCGAACGAGGTGTTCACGCCGTAGATGATCCGTCGGGCCGCCACTTCCTGTTCGAGAAAAGCGCGGCTTTGCCGGCACCGCTCCAGGGCGGCCGGCTCCAGCGTCACCGCCTTGTCGCCGATGCCGATCGCCACGATATCGTCGATCGTCAGATCGTTTCCGTTGAGGACGACTTCCGGTCGTTTCATGCCCGATTCACCTTCCCCCGCGGCCGATGATCGAACACCAGCAGGGGCTTGCGGCGTCCCTCGACCACGGTGCGTTTGCGTATTTCTTCCATCGGCGCGAGGACCACGTCCAACGTCACGCGGACCCGCCCGCGGATCCGGTCGGACACCTCCCGCGCGGTCAGGCCCGTCCCCTCGTCGAGCCCGACGGTCACCTGGACTCGATCCGACAGATCGTGATCCTGGCGGATGTCGAGACAGTAGTTGCGCACCCCCTCCAAATCCTGCAGCACGGCGAAGATCGCCGGGGGATACAGCGTCGTGCCGCGCACCTTCAGCATCTGGGCCTTGCGGCCCACGAGCGGGCCGAGGCGATGGGTCTTGCGGCCGCACGGACAGGGATCCGTCAACAGGGCCGCCACGTCGCCCGTGCTCAATCGCAGCAGAGGCATTCCCGTGACCTGCAAAGGCGTGGCGATCAGCTCGCCGGGTTCGCCCGGCGGGACCGGCTTGCCCGCTTCGTCCACGATCTCCACGGCGATCAGGTCCGGCAGGACATGCCCGCCCCCGCGGCCTTCGACGCATTCCGCGAACGAAGTGGCCATCTCGGTGCTGGCATAGGTGCCCAGCACCTGCGCCCCCCACAGATCGTGCAGGCGCCGGCCCAGCGAGGACGCGGACAGATCCGCGTCCCGGACGGGCTCGCCGATGCAGATCAGCTTGCCGACCGCCAGGCGCGCGGGATCGACGCCCCGCTTTTTCAGCACGCACCCCGCCTCCAGCAGCATCGAGGGAACCCCGATGACGGCCGTGGGCTTGTGCAGCAGGATCGACTCGCCCACCAGGGTGGGACTGCCGGCGCCGGCGCGGATCGCCGTGGCTCCGATGCGGCGCAGTCCCTCGAAATAGGCCAATCCCGCCATGAAGCAGCGATCCAGGGCGCAGGCGATCACGACGCGGTCCCGGTCCGTCAAACCGGCCGCGTGGAAACACGATTGCTCGTTGTACGCCAGGCGCAGAAGATCCCGCTCGGTCTGCAGCAGAGAGACGGGCGTTCCGGTCGTGCCGGAGGTCTGACAGACGTCCGCCACCTGCGACTCGGGCACGCAGAGCAGATCGCCGCCGTGCTCGGCCAGGTCCGCCTTGGTGGTCACGGGCAGGCGACGCAGATCCGCCACGCATCGGATGTCCTCGGGCGCGAGTCCGGCACTGTCGAATCGCCGCCGATAGAAGCGCGATCGCTCGTAGCAGTAGCGGACGTGATCGGCCAGGAGCCGATCCGTGCAAGCCTGGGCGGACTCGACGGACTCGAACGCCACGCGCCCGGCCTGCGTCAATGGCAACGCGGCCGCGGCCCGCCCATCCCGGGACGGATCATGACCGGTTCGCAGCAAGGCAGGCTCCCATCAACTCTTTGACGTGTTTTCGCAGCTCGATGTGCCCGGTCTCGCCCCGGAAGGCCGCGGGCTCGATCGGCTCCAGGCACTCCAGCCGCACCGCCGCCGGCGACATCCACAGACGCCCGCAGGGCAGCATCCGATCGGTCCCGGAGATGCAGATCGGCGCGATAGGGACCTGGAACTGAACCGCCAGCTTGAACGCGCCCGAGTAGAACCGCCCGAGCCGGCCGTCACGACTGCGATGTCCCTGCGGAAACAGCAGGATGGATCGCCCCTCGCGGAAGGTCCGCTCCATCGTCTCGACGATCTGATCCCAGGGCATCGCCTCCACATCCGCGTATTGGGCCCATCGCATGAACGGCGCGTAACAGGCCAGCTTGAACGGCCAGGACCGCAGGCAGACGATCACATCGAACGCCGGCATGGCGGACAGGAAGAAAATGTCGAAAAAAGAGAGATGATTGGCCACATAGATGCAGGGCCGATCGCTCCGACGGCCGGCGCTCGTCACCTTCAAACGAACGAACGGGGATACGATCCACAGCCAGACGCGCCCGTACATCCAAATGAAGTGACGCATGATCTTCGGCACCGGCCAGCGAGTCGCCGGCAGCCACAGGATCAGCAGCAGCGGCGAGATCGCCAGGGCGATCGCCGTCTGCACCACCATCAGGACCGGCACCCAGACATTCATCAGGACCGCCGCCCAGGGCACGGACCCCGTCCACCGCCGTCCCGCCGGGATTGCCTTTCCTTCGTACATCCCCATGCTCGTGCACTCCACCGGGCTTTTCGTCCTGCCGTGTCCCGCAGAATCTCACCCTTGTGCGGAGCCCTCCATCTCCCGCTTCTTTTCGATCACGAGGCGATGCAGGTCGCCCAACGTCCTCACTTCCCGCACGCGAGGCTCCTCCCGGAGCGTCACGCCGAAAGCCTGCTGCAGCACGACGACAACGTCGACGAAATCCAGGCTGTCGAAGCCCAGGTCTTCGACCAAACGGGCGTCCGGCTTCATCGCGCCGGGGTCCAGCTCGAACTCCTCGACAAGGCTCCGGTCAACCAATTCCATCATCTCACTGTCAGTCACTGATCGATCTCCTGATGACCATCGCCGAGTTGACCCCACCCAGCGCAAAATTGTTCGATATCGCCGCTTCCACCTGTCGGTGATCGATTCCTGTCAGAAGGTTCAGACGGCCGCAGACCTCGTCCGGCTGCTGCAAGTTCCGCGTGGGCAGCAGCACGCCCGTCTGAAGCATCAGCAGCGTGGCGATCAGCTCCAGGGCCCCGCAGGCGGCCATGGTGTGTCCCATATGCCCCTTGAGACTGCTGACCGGGATCTCGCGGCCGAAGACCCTCTCCACCGCCTCGCATTCCGCGACGTCGCCCCGAAGGGTCCCGGTGGCGTGCGCGTTGAGATAGCCGATCTCCTCCCTGGCCAACCCCGAGTCCTCGACGGCCGTCCGCATGCAATCCACGAGCGATTCGAGCCCCGGATTGGCCAGATCCTCGGGCGACCCGCTCATGGCGAACCCGCTGATTTCCCCCAGGATCTTGGCGCCCCTCGCCCGCGCGTGCTCCAGGCTCTCCAGCACGACGATGCCTGCCCCCTCGCCGCAGACGATCCCATCCCGATCGCGGTCGAAGGGCCGGGGAGTCCTGTCGGGCTGCTCGTTGTAGCCGCGGGACGACGCCTCCAGGGTGTCGAACACCCCCACGGTCAGCGCGTGGAGCTCGTCCGCTCCGCCGCAGATCATCACGTCCTGCTTGCCCAGGGCAATCGTATCGGCCGCCAGCCCGACGGCGATCGTCCCGGTGGCGCAGGCCGCCGAGGGGGCCAGCAGCCGGCCGCGAATCCCCAGGGCCTGCCCGAGGTTCGCCGCGCAGGAGCTGTTCATGATTTTGAAGAAATGCGTCGACTTCACGCCTTCGATGCTGCGATCCTTGAGGACTTCGCTGAACAGGTGGTCGATCTCGCACGTGCTGCCCGTCGTCGAGCCCACGCTGACGCCCGTGCGAAGGCTCGCCAGGTCGTCGGCCGTCAATCCCGCCATCTGGATCGCCTCCCGGGCGGCGATCGCGGCATAGATCGACATCTTCGACATGTACCTGCGTTTCTTGCGGTCGATCCACTGCCCGTCCACCTCGGGCACGTCCGCGGCGACGGTCGTGCGCAATCCCTTGATCGCGGAAAGCATGGGACAGCGCCGCACGGCGGTACGCCCCTCCATCAGGGCCTGCCACATGGCCGGTACGCCGCTCCCGAACGGAGTGACCGCTCCCAACCCGGTGACCACCGCCCGTCGCTGCGTCCCCAAATTGTCGGTTCGTCGCAAACTCATCAGACTATGGAACTCTCTGTAAGAAGACCGGCGCACATGGCGCCCAATACCCCGGGAGCAACCACGGCCTGCCCGGACAGGTACAGCCCCTTCACGGTTGTCCGGGACAACAGGGGCATGTCCGCCAGGCGATGCTTGACTCCGTACAGCCCGCCCTGCGGACTGCTCAGATAATCGCGGAACGTCAAAGGCGTGGCCACATCCAGCAGATCGAAATCCCCGAGCACATCGCCCGCACAACCCCGCAGGCGCTGCAGGAGCCGCTCGGCCGTCCGCACCTTCCAGTCGCGATACTCCGGGGAACGCTCGCGCCCGCCGCCCGGCAAGTCCGCGAGGGTCGCCGGGCAGATCACGGAGACGCCGCGACTCTCCGCCTCCGGCGGCACGCTGACGAACAGAGGACGATTCTCCAGAGGGACCTGCGCCCAATCCGCGACCGTGTGCGGTTCCGTGACGAGAATCAGATTGCCCCGGAAATCACCGGGGCGGCGCCGCCCGAACAGAACCACGGCCGACGGCGTTTCCTCCAATTCGGACACCCGCCGCCTGTAGGCCGGACTGAACGCTTCCGGCGGCAGCATTTCCAGCATGAGTTTCGGGTGGACCGTGCACAGGCATCGGCGCGCCGTCAGCCGCTCGCCCGTATCCAGCTCGACCGCGGCAAATTCGCGCCGGTCGTTCACCTCGATCCGGCGGACGGCCCGCCCACAAAGGACCTCCACGCGTTCCCTGCCCAGCGCATTTTCAAACGCCTCGATCAGGATCCGGCCTCC
>JBDKUU010000376.1:0-4461 GCA_039679525.1 Phycisphaerales bacterium
CATGCCCCATGAGACCACGTTCAAACGTGTTTTCTTCGAGGGCGACAACAAGGTCCGCTTGCAGCCGCGAAACGAGCGGTACTCGCCGACCATCGTCGAGGGCAAACGCATCGACGGCGTCTATCGGGCCGTGATCCGGTACGAGAAGCTCTAACCGGTCGTTCGGCGACTCTACTCGATAACAAACCAGGTCGTTGAATTCGGTGACATCCGCAGGGGGATGGTCACGTTGTAGCCGCGATCCAATTCATATCGCCTGGATTTGCCGTCGCGTTCGGCGATCCTGGCCTTCCTCGTCAGGCCGGTGTAGTAGAGAGGCAGTATCAATTCCTTTTCCACGTCGCAGGCGAGCGGATTGTGCACCACGGCGAGGCCCCTGGTTTCCAATCCGGGATTGACGTGCAGGATGCAGTCGATGTCTCGGCCGTCGGGCCGGCGGACGTGGATGACGTCGGAGTCCAGGATCGCCCGGTGGGACGTGTAAAAATCGACCCATTTCTTCACGACGGCTTTCGTCTCGTTCGTATCGTAGAGCCGGGGGCCGCGGTAGCAGGCCTGGACGCCGGAGGCGAAGTTCTGAGACAGGTGGGCCTCGTAGGCGTCGAGGTGCTCTGAAAGCGGCTCCAGGGTCGCGGCCGCTCCGCCGCCCTGGTACTCCGTCAACGGCACGAACATCCAGCCCATGCTCGGCGCTTTCCACCAGGTGCCGTCGTAGATGTTCTGGCGGCCCAGGATGATCTGCCGCTCGCGGGGCAGCGACCAGTTGACCTCGCGGTACCCCATGCCGCTCTTGTTCGAGCCGGCGAGGAAGTACCAGTCGGGGACGTTCAGATACATGCCCCGCGCGCGGCACCAGTGATAGAAGTCCGCGATGGTCTCCCACTGCCGCCATTGGGAGTCCTCCAAGCCGCGGTGTCCCGGATGGCGGGTCGACGCGCAGACGTCGCCCGGGTAGGAGCCGTCGTGCTCGATGATGTCGATCCCGGTGTGCTCGACGAAGGTCCGGATCTTGCGGAAGTACTCGCGGCCCCACTCGCTGCCCAGGCAGGGCGAGTTGTCGAAGATCGCGCCGCCGGTCTTGCCGGTCTTGGGGTTGATCACGTCGTGCTCGTCGCTGATCCGCCGGCTGGCCAGCAGCGAATACCCGCCCAGCTCGATCCCCTTGCTGTGGGCGTAATCGACCAGCTCCTTGACCTGGTCCATGTACTTCGGATCGGTGTTCTCCAGGTCGATGCCGCTGCCGAAGGTCATGATGACCATCTCGAATCCGACCTCGGCGCACTGGTCGACCGCGGTCTTGACGGACTGGGGATCCGCGAAGCGGACGTGCATCAGGATCGGGTTCTCCGTGACCCAGGGCGCCAGAGTCCTGTACATCCGCCGCACGGCCAGGCCTCTGCGCTCGCGGTCCGTGCTGTCGTGGGCCAGTTCGAACGTCCGAAAGGACTGGAAGCTCGTCCCCGGCTCGATGAGGACGTCCGGTCCCAGGGGCGGCCGGCACTCCAGCATGACCGGCGTCTGGCGGAGGTAGTTGACCTGCGTCGCGTACTGCGGGTCCGGCGTCCAGTGCGTGACTTTGTCGGCGCCGGCGGGCGAGTCCCCGCCGAAAGCATAGTCGCTCTCGATGTGGATATTCGGGTATTCCCAGCGGGTCGGCTGGCCCACGAGCGACTCGTACTCGACCGCGGCGAGGATCTCACTGACGAACGTGTTGAGCCGGACGGCTTTGGGACCGTCGTTGCGGACCTCCAGCCACTTGGCCAGCAGGGGGATGCCCTCGTACATCTCATAGCAGACCGCGACGGTCACGCCGGGCAGTTGGCCGGCCGGCGGCTGAAAACGCAGCTTCAGCGAAACGCCCTTGGGAGGCCACGGCAGGTCGTCGCTGTATCGCTTGCGATTCCAAGCGAAGCGGGCCTCGGGTTTGCCCACCTGGTAGTCCACGAACCTGAATGCGTTGGGATCGGCGGTGAAGGAATCGACCCACTCCGGACGCAGGTACGCGTATTCGACCTGGCCGGCCAGGCCGCCGACCGCGAACTTGCGACCGTCGATCTCGACAGCCGCTTCCGGCTTGACGCCGCGCAGCATGGATTCGCCGGTCATGAGATTGTCGTAGGCGACGGTCGCGGCGTTGGGCTGCATGCGGAACGTGCGGCGGATCAGTCCGTTCCTCAGGACAAGCTCTTTCCCGTCGCTGCTCGGGACGGCGGCGGCCGGCGTCTTCACCGGCGTCACCAACCAGTCCGGCGTCTTGGAGTCGGCGGACGCAACGCCCGCCATGAGGAGTCCCATCCATGTCACGATCGTCAGCGGCATTCTCACAACCATATCGTCCTCACATGCATTCGAGGGATTCGTCACTGCATGGGAGTTATACCGCCTTCTGACCCGCCACGGCAAGGACGACCGCATAGACTTTCTTCGCTCCGGCTTCCTTGAGAACCCTGGCGCACTCGTTCAGTGTCGCCCCGCTGGTCTTGATGTCGTCCACCAGGCAGAGGGTCTTGCCGTCGAACTCGTGCCCCTCCCGCACTACGAACGCGCCGGCAACGTTCCTCGCCCGGGCGGCGACCGTCGCGGCCTGCGGCTGGGCGCGGGTCCGCCGGGCGCGGACAAGGTCGGCGCTGACGCCCGCCCGCGGATGGTGGAGCCTTTTGGCGATCAGATGGGCTTGGTTGTACCCTCGCAGCATGCGGCGGGTCCAATGCAGGGGAACCGGCACAAACAGGTCGATATCGTCACAAAAGCCGCTGCCCTGGAGAGCCGCTTCGGCCAGAGGCGCCAGGACGGACGCCAGCTCGCTGTGGTCGTGCTTGAAGGCCAGGATCATTCGCTGAAGGGCGTCGCCGTACACGCCCGCGCGGGCGATTCCGTCGAAGTCGATCTCCTCCGTCCGGCATGCGCCGCAGGCGCCACCGACAAGCCCGTATCGGCTCGCGTCCCGGCCGCAACGAGGGCAGTAGTCGCCCGCCGTGCAGGTCAGGAGCTCGTTCCAGCACTTGCGGCACAGACCTCCGTCGTCGTCGCAGGTGCCTTGCCCGCAGTCCCGACAGACGGAGGGCCATAGCAGTTGATTCAAGCCCCGCCAGGCCCCAACGGCGACCCGTCCCGTCCGGCCGAGGATGTGATGGACTCGCAACGATCCCATGACCGCCATTATACGCGAGGACGGCGGCTCACTTCAAATCATAGACGCTATTGTCTTCCGAGAGGAATCCGATCCGGACGCTGTCCGCGGCGTTGTTGGCGTCGAGGGCTTTCTTGCCGGAAGAATCGGTTTCAGTGTGGACGTCGCCCCACGAGGCGACATGGCCGTCGCAAAACGCGACGTTCGTCTGGCGGAGGTGGCGATAGCCCTGCGCGCCGGCAAAGCGGGCCGAATCGGGCAGCAGCGTGTCGCCCGGATGAGAGAACGGCGCTCGCATGTACTTGTTGGCCCCGCCCGCCGGGCATTGGCCGTCGCCGAACATCGCGGTCTCGGCCGGGCGGCCCACATCGGTGGCCCTCGCCGAATCCACGGGCGACAGCGTGTCGATCAGCCCGAGGTAGCTCGTATTGTAGTTGTAGCCTGTATAGGGATCGGCCACGGTGTTGCTGACGCCCTTGAAGGCGGGACACTGCTGGACCTTCTCGACCTCGTGGTCCAGCCAGAGCAGACCCGCCCGGGCGTGCGTGGTTCCCGTCGCGCCCGACCATTCTTTCCAGGTCGTGAAGTCCCAGGAATAGAACCGCACGATGTCGCCTTCCTGTCGATTGTAGTAGGCCAGGGGAAAGTGCTCGTCGTAGACCGACCCGTAGTCGTGGGCGGCCACCGCCATCTGGCGGAGGTTGCTCAGACAGAGAGTCCGCTGCGCCTGCTGGCGGGCCGTCCCCAGGGAGGGTAGAAGCAGGCCCAGGAGCAGGGCGCTCGTGGAGACGACGACCAACGTTTCCACCAGGCTGAAGCCCTCGCAGTCTCTGTGTTGTCCCATAGCTTGTCCGATCAATCCTTTGTGTTGCGTCGGGGGACCGGATTGCACGCCGGTCCCCCGACACAGCTATTCTCCACTCCGACCGCCGGAGGTCGTCAGATCTGTCCCCAGGCGACCGTACCCTTGTTGCTCTGGACGATGGTCACGTCCGCCGCGTCGACGATCCCGTCGCCGTTGAGATCGGCGGCGGCTTCCGGAGCGTTCGGATCGGTGATCGAACGGCCCTGGCAATCGCTCACGATCTTCTCGTCCTGCGCGTCGACGCGGAAGTCGCCGTTGACGTCGCCGAGCGGGGCCGGATGCCTGTAGTCGCCCGGGCAACTGACGTCGGCCACGGCGTCGATCTCCGGCTCGCCGCCCACCGGCGCATCGTCGATCCGGATGTACTTGAACCACTTGAGCTGCGTGTTCGGATCGACAGGCAGGTCGAGCTTGGCCAGATCGTATCCGGTCCCGCCGGCCGAGTCGCCGTAGGTTTGGGCCACAC
>JBDKUU010000377.1:0-3882 GCA_039679525.1 Phycisphaerales bacterium
TGGGAATAGCGGGTGCGCTGATCATCGCGGCAATGGGGGCGATCATGTTGCCCATGGCCGCGGCGGGCACGCAGACAACAAAACAATCGTCGTTCACGGCGACGCTGCCCACCGGGGCCGCCGTCGAGTTGATAGGCGTCTGCAACTGGCCGGCCGGCGGGCCCGTCTGCTGGAAGGCCGATGGCTCGGCATTGGACAAGCCAGTGAAAGTAGTCAGACACGACGCGCGTACCGACGCCGACGACTATGGGTTCATGCTGCGTGTTCGAGGCCCCAAGGATATGGAGGTGAAATGGAATAACGTCGAGGGGGCCGATGGTTGGGGAGGCACATGTGACGTGGTGGATGTCCAGGGCAGCCGGCTCGACGATTGCACAGGCGCGGTTGCATCGCTGCCGGGGGAGGTGACTCGCACCGCTCTGCGGGTGGGCGTTGCCGCGGGGCCCTGGACGACGATCTCCACCCATGACGGCGGGCGAATGGGTTACAGCGGCGACGCGAGCGTGCTCTGGTCGCAGGCGTTCGAGGACTCCGACGGAACATCCGTCGTCGCCACCGCCGAATGGCGCAAGGACCGCACCGAGCGGATCGTGGCCATCGACAGGGCGGGCACGACGCACGCGAGCCCGGGAGGCTCGGTGGCCGTCGGCAACATGGACCAGATGACGACGCGTTTCGATGGTCTCAAGAGGGGCCAGATCAAGGAGTTCCAGTATCAGGTGCGGCCCTACGAATGGGCTGACTTCAAGGATGTCTCGTTGCGGCCGGAACTGGGTGCGGCTCCACGCGTGGAGTGGGTCCGCCCGGGAAAAGGCTCTGATGCAGCAATCGAGGGATTCAAAGTGCAGCCGGGACGCACGGAGGGCATGTACGCGGCCGCAGTGTCCATTCGGAACCGCGGAGAGGCAGCCTGTCCTCAGATCATTGTGCGATTTCAGGTCGGCGATCGAACAGTCGACGCGGCGACCTACCTGGCAGGCCCGTTCAAGCCCGGTGAGGTCTGGAACGCAGCTTCATTCGATTTCGTCCCCATGGACGGCGTCCGCGTGATCCAGGTTTCGCTCGACCCGGATGATCAGGTTGAGGAACTGGACGAAACGAACAATCAGGCGTCGTTGCGGATCGTGGTGAAGGATGGGCAGGTAGTCGAGCAATCGATTGCTCCTGCGCCGACGGAGTCGGACAGTCAGGACCAAGCTGTCCGCGCGAAATCCGCAGAGACCTTGAGAAAACTGATCAGGGCGGCGTTGATCTGGTCTAACGACCACGACGACAGACTGCCCGACAGCGTGGCGGTCCTGGAGGATAAGCTCGACCCGGCCGACAAGGAATGGCTGTTGAAGAACGCGGCGTATCTTGGAAAGGGAATGTCCCTGTGGACGGAGGACCCCGGGCATGTTGTCGCCTATGACAAAACCCTCCTGGCCAAAGGGAACGGAACCAACGTGGTCTATCTCGATTGTCACGTGGCGTTCGAGAACCCTCGCAAGCTCGGTGCGCTCGGCATCGTGGCCGCCGATTCCGGCGCAGTTCGACAGGACAACGATGGGGAGGCGTTCCGCAGTTATCAAGTGAATCGCAGCGTGGCCGACTTCCCGGCGGGTGAGGACTTCTCGACGCCCGAGGCGGCGTATGCGACGATCAATCGGATGGACACGGGCGACCCTGCCGTCTGGAAGAAGGTCAGCGTCGCACGGCTGGCCGCTCGAATGGGTGAGAATGGTTCCGAACGCAAAAGGACCGTGGACCCGGAGTGGGCGAAGGTCCTGGCCAACGCTCGCATTCGGGAAGTCGTGGTCTGGAATGTGACGAAGGCGTCCGTGATCGCGGAGCTGCCGCAGGAATTGTCGAGCAAGAAGATCGTCGATCCGTTCGACGCCCGCTATCTCCAACTCGAGAACGGCCGCTGGCTCAACAACGGCAACGACAGGTTCGCCTCTGTCGAGGCGGCCAAGGCGAAGTTCATGAGCTGGATGAAGCGGGAGACCTCGGAGGTTGACGCCATGCGGGACCCGCTCGCCCATGCCGATGAGATCAAGGCCGCGGCGGCGCAGCTCTTCGAGAAGCTCCGCACCGCCGACTACGCCAAGATCCTGTCGTACTACCACGATGGGAAATGGGACGACGACGGCTGGAAGCAGTTCCCGACGCTCGGCCTGTACACGGTCGGCACGAACTATCCCAGCTTCGCCCTGTGGTGTGCGACGCACTTCAAGGACAATCCCATCATCGACGTCCAGCTCGGCGACGTGTTCCTCGGGGACGCTCTGGTCGCCGACAAGACCGGCCGGCCCACCGTTCCCTACAAGCTCACGCTCAAGGACGGCTCCACGCTCGCGGGGAATCTGCCGTTCTATTTGAGCCGGGGGAAGTGGATCGGCCTGGAAGGCATCGACTGGCACCTGTGGCCGAACACGGCGAAATAGCGTGAGATCGACAGGCACGTAGGGTGGGCTCTCAGCCCGCGCGTCATACGCATTCGAATCATCCAACGCGTGGGCTAAGAGCCCACCCTACGAATGCCGCCGGATTCGGGGTCCCGCGTTATTGTCGCTCGCCGAGGACCTGGGCCGCGATGCGGTGGACGTAGCGGTAGAGCGGGGCGGCCAAGCCGAAGTGGTCCATGAGCTGACTCGCGAACTTCGGCGAGAGGATCGCGTCGTCGACGGGGCGGTCGTGCGTCAGGTAGAAGCTTTTGTAGCCGTACCACGTGCGGATCGGCTCGGGCTTGTCCTGGCCGGTGGGCCGCTTGTATCGCTCGCCTTCGACAGTGAAGACCTTCTGTTTGTCGAGCCAGCCGACCGCCTTTAGAAACGCCTCGGGGTCCTCGTCGATCCGCTCGCGAAAGCGCGTCATCAGGTCGGGGGCCGCGTCGTAGAAGCCCAGTCCGTAGCGGTAGGATTTGGGACTGATCTCCAGGAAGTAGCCGGGGATGTAGCGGGACCAATCCTTGTTCGGCCGCTTGAACACGATCCACATGCAGTCGCGGAAGGGCGACTTGTCCTTGGAGAACCGCGTGTCGCGATAGATCCGCGAGATGGTCTTGCCCACGGCCGGCGCGACCTCGAACGACAGGTCGATCCCCAGCATGAAGTCGGCCACGTCGGTCACGAGGTCCCGCAGGGGCTGGAGCACGTGCTCCTCGTACTCCGCCCGGTGGGCTTCGAACCACGCCTTGTCGTTGTAGAGGCCGATGTCCCGCAGGAACGCGAACGTCTTGCGGGAGAAGCCCTGAAATTGCCGCTCGGATTTCGCTGTCGTCTTGTTTTCCCTGGATGTAGCCACGCTATTTCACCTGTCCCTTGATGTCGATCAGAATCTTCGTCGCCTTGAGGTCCGCAACCTTCTTGATCGCCACGGTCACGCCGCGAATTTTCCCGTACTTCTTGCCGTTGACGAACTGGTCGATGTGCTCTTTCGCCAACTCGCTGGCCGCGATCAACTCCTCCGCCCGGTCGGGAAAATAGAACGTGGTCTTGAACAGACGGTCCCAGACGGAGACCCAGCAGATCGTCTTTTTCTTCTGCGTGACCTTGCACAACCAGCTCTTCCCGTCCTTGTAGTATCGCCACTCGGTGGAGAACGAGGGGTGATTCTCCTTCACGAAGGCGACGAACGAATCCCACGCGTTCTTCGCCGCTCCCAGATGGCGGCTCAACACCTCGTCGTCGGGATACTCGTTCTCGTCGTTCAAACACGGCCTATCCATGGTTCTCTCTCCTGCGACAACACCTGGATCTCTCGCCGACTCCCGCCGCCATCCACGGCTGGCGGAGTGACTTTGAACAGGATAGTGCCGCAGGCCCCCGATGTCAAAGGGGACGCGGAGCCGCCCGAAGGAAGGAACGGGCAGATCCGGGGTGTTGAAAGCGTCCAAGAGCG
>JBDKUU010000378.1:0-1545 GCA_039679525.1 Phycisphaerales bacterium
GCCTTGGCCACGGCTTCATTGGGCAGCCAGACCGCTTTGTTCGGATCACCCTGGTAGGAGGCGGCAGACACAGCTTCGTCGCCCAGCAGGGTGGCCAGCCAGGCATGGCTGTTGTCCACCGGTTTGAGTGTCTGGTCCTCGCTGTCCTTGTCGGGCAATCGCATGGCCAGGCAGGCGTCGAAGAACGGAATGGCCAGGTAACGGGAATCGCCGCACTCGTGCCCGGTCCGCGGGTCCGGCGCGAAGCCGACGGGGGCGCCGTTGGCGCGATATTCCTCAAAGGTGGCCAGCGGGCCGACCCAGGGTCTGTTCGGCTTCTCCTTCGCGCCGGGATTGCACATGGAAGGGATTCCATAGACCGCCGGCGGGACCGTCGGTTCCTGGAACTCCGGCCGGCCGCGGAACATGGCCGCCGAGCCGGAACGCATCCAGATTGCGACGATCCGTTCGGGGTGGAGCGTGCTCATGATGTCCGCCCAGATGCCGCCGCCGGAGTGGCCCCAGAGGGCCCAGGGGACGGTCGTGATCTCCGGATGGCCGGTCATTGTTGCGAACTTGTCGAGTGCGTTGAGAAAGACCTTCTCCGAGCCATGACGCGGGTCGAACCAGACCTCGGAACCGCCGGGCGACAGGTCGATCTTCTCATTCAGCACGTGATAGGAGGAACTGAACAGGGCGCAGTCCCACTTTCTCGCCAGGGCCTGCCAGTGCAGGTCGTAGGCAGCAGTGGACCCTTCGATGGACGCCGTCGTTCCGGCGCCGTGCTGGTGGACGATAATGCCGCGTAGACGCGGGGCGCCGTCGGGGACCCAGAGGGTATACGTGACCGGGGTCGGCAATTCGCCCGCTGTGGTCGAGCCTGGATAATCCACCTTGAAATACGGTCCCGCTGCGTGAGTCGTTCCGGCCAAACCTACTGTGCCGATGACAAGTGACGTCAGGATGATGAATCTCGTTCGTGCCCACATGCTCATGTTCTTATCTCCACCCAACGGATACAGGTTCTCCGACCCCCAGAAGCGGGAACGTCGAGGTTGCCAAGTATACCGGGGACAAACCTGTTCTGTACAGCAAACCGGACATGTGGACTTGAGTCTTGCCCTCCTTGTCGGTATAGTTGTCTCATTATGCATAGAACAGACTCACCATTTGCGATGTCCTTTGCCGGTGTGTTCGCCGGGATGGCGGCCTTGGCTCTCTGCGGATGTTCCTCCGAGCCGGCTTCGCAGGGATCTGTGTTCCGGGTCCTGGTGGTCGCATCGAGCGATTCCGATCATGCGGAGATGATCTCCGCGGCCCAGCCGTTCCTGGCGAGGCTCGCGGCCGAGAACCACTTCGTGCTGGACTTCACGAAAGACGCCGGCCGGATCGACGAGGCGAGCCTGGCGGATTATCAGGTGTTCGTGCAACTGCAGTTGGCTCCCTTCAACATGTCCTCGCAGCAGCAGGGGGCCCTGCAGAAATTCATCGAAGAGGGGCGTGGATGGATCGGGATTCACGCGGCGGGACTTACGGGCAACCAGTTCCTGGCAGCGGAAACACCCT
>JBDKUU010000379.1:0-2436 GCA_039679525.1 Phycisphaerales bacterium
GCCCGCGGCGGGCGTGTGAGGGAGATGTCCCTATTTCGCGGGGGTCAATGCAGGCCCGAAGCGGTCCTGCCTGGGAAGTCCTTCGCTTTGGGCCTCCAGCGAAGTATGGGATCGGGACGCTCGCTCAAGGGGGTGCGCAGCACCTCCACCGCTGGTGGCTCCCATGCGATGAACTTCCGCCGTCCGGACGCACAGCGGCCCTCCGGGCCGGGCGGCGGGTTCGGAATCAGTCCGTTTCTACCGCCTCCGCTATGGACGCGAGTCCCTGCGAGCCACGAGATTCAGGACGCAGGCCAACTCCGGATCGGGACTGTTCAAGAAGGGAGCCAGCGAGCTTTCGTCGATCGGGATGTCCGGGACGGAACCGTGCGTGGCATCGTCGGGCGCGGGGATCGGAGCGTAGAACCGCTTGGTGGAGACGGTGAATTGAAGGTCGCTGTGCGGCATGCGGAAGCTCGGGCAGTCGCCGAAGCACTGGCGGAGGCCGCCCGTCTCGTCACCGACGAGCGTGCCGAGATGATAGTCCTTGACGACGTGCGAAAAATCGGAGGCCGTGGAAAATGTGCCGGGGCCGGTGATCACGTAGAGGGAGCCGTCAAATCGGTATCCCATGTCCCGCGGCCGCCGCGGAGACTGTTTTGCGGTCACGACCCGGCCCAGAGCGAGCCTCGACAGAGGGCCGACTATCCCCAGCCGCTGCGTCGCCAGGAACTGCTTCGAGACCTTCACGTCCACGCGGGAATAGAGGCAGTAGCGTTCGCTCGTGAGATAATCGAGGATATACTCCGCGGCCTGCGAATTGCCGCCGCCGTTGAAACGCAGGTCGATGACCAGGTTGCGGGCTCCATGCTCGCGAAGGTCTTTGAACACGCCGTCGATCGCCTTCTTCGCGGCGTCGGAGACCTGGAAGCCGTCGTACCGCCAGTAGCAGGTCCGGCCGTCGTGGTGGAACTCGTGACGGAAGGCGGAGTTGACTTCTCGAATCGCAGGCAACTCGTCCCTGTACCTCGCGAGGGAGATCAGAGGCGCCTTGACGACTTGAGGATCGCCGTCGCCCCGGCGGACGGTGATCGTCATTTCCTCGCCCTGCACGGGTCGGGCCAGAGCCCAATGCGCCTGCTGATTCTCGAGAAAACCGATCATTCGGAACGCCTGTCGCTCGCCGGAGATCCGGTCCAGAATGGGAGCAATCGCTTCGGCAACCGGCTTGCCGCCGATCTCGACGAGGCACGCGTCTTTGAGATGTTCGAGCCCTGGAATCGTGTCGGCGATCACGACTTGCCCACCCTGCCACTGGAGCCGAAACGGAGGCATGCAGGGCGACGAATCGTCCGCATCGGACAGGTCCGAGCCAATCCAACAGGAGGTATGTCCATCGCCGATGCTCGCGGCGGCCTTCGCCGCGGTCGTGGCCAGAACCACTCGCGGCACGCAGCCCTTGTCCTCACAGGCTTTCGCCAGAGCGGCCTGCGAATCGGCCTTCAATTGCCGGTGCTGGTCTTTCGACAGATTCGCCCAGGGAGCCGGATGAACCTGCTCGATGGTCGTGAACAGGAACTCCAGATCTTCGGTCGCCTGCGGCAGGGAAAGCCCGCCGCCGAAGGACCAGGCTCCGCCCTTGTTGAAATAGCTGCCCGATTGCACGATGGTCTGGCCCCTGGCCACGACGAAATCCGTCGGACCATGGAAAACGCCGTTGATGCCGACGACGTCCTGAGCCCGCTGGGCCGTAAGGATCACCATGCCGAGCCCGGGATTGGACGGGTGCGGCCAGGCCGAGATGAACCGCAGATCGGAGCCCTCGTGCACGCGGTCCGTTGTGATACGGTTGGGCTCGATGACGACAGGCAACTGCCTCATGTATTTGGCAAGCCACAGATTCCCCTGCGGCGTGCCGTAGACGCTGATCGCGCTGTGCGACAGGCCGTCGGCGAGGGCCTCACTGTCCGTGAGGACCTTCACCCCTCGCTCGGGGTCTTTCTCGAGGATGAACTTGCGAACCGCCTCCACGTACGCGTGAATCTGCTGCTGGGCGGTTTTGTCCGACTCGTTCGTCGGCACGATCAACACGGTGGACGGCGAACTGCTGCCAACCGCGTTGATGGGCCCGCGAAATCCCGCGGCGACACTCGTGCCCTGAGAGGAGCGACATGACAGACACAGACAGGCAATCGCCAAGCCGACGCACCTCACGCCGATTCTATTCATATGATCCCCCCTATCGTTCGATCCTTCTCGCTTTGTCCCAGGTGAACACGACAACGCAACTGTCCCGCCCCTCGATCTGCCGGAATCGGATGATGAACGTCGCTGCAAACCGCTTGCCCTGGTGATCGGAGAGCACGCACGGCACGAGCACGCCCAGCGGACAAGCCTTGTCCTGGTACGGCGAGCCGATCTCGTAACCGGCCAAGCCGGGCGTCGGGTCGTCCCAAA
>JBDKUU010000380.1:0-3070 GCA_039679525.1 Phycisphaerales bacterium
GCACCATTCCATCGTGCTCGACTACAGGGACCTCAAGTACAATCCCTGCAACGACGTCATCATCCCCAGTGTGATCCGCACCGAACATCTCGACAAGCCACTGGGCAAGTACTACCTCTACTACGCCCCGCACAACGCCCCCGGCGGCATCTGCCTGGCCTACGCCGACCGCGTCGAAGGCCCCTGGAAGGAATACGAGGCAAACCCGATCATCCGAAAGGAGTGGCCGCCGCACTACAGCGTCTCGCACGTCTCGGGACCGGAGGCCGTCTGGGTCGAGGAAGAGCATAAGCTCTTTCTCTACTATCACGGCGAAAACGACGTGACGCGCCTCGCCTCCAGCGGCAACGGCATCGACTTCCAATACGAAGGCGTCGCGGCCACCGCGGCCATGTTCGACCGATGCACCGAGGCCTCGTACGCACGGGTCTTTCGCTACACCCTGCCCGGCCGGGACAACCGTTGGATCATGCTGCTGATGGGCAACTGCCAGGGGACGCGGAACATCTATCTCGCGAGCTCGAAAGACGGACGCAAGTGGGAGCCTCGCCTCGAGCCCCTGGTCACGCCGCCGCCGGGGACCAGCCAGGTCGCCCAGGCGTGGTATTTCCCCTGGCAAAACAAGCAGTATCTCATCTATCACGCCCACGAAGCCAGGGACGAAACCTACGCCTCCCTGCACGTCAGCGAGGTGGACGCAGCGTTCGAGCAAACGAAACATCTCGGCGTCTTCTACGACCGCACGTCGCTTGCGCGCGACAACGTCGCCCAGATGAGCCCTTGTTTCATCGCCGAGGGCAGCCGGCTCTATCTCTTCACCAATGTCGGCCCGCGTCTCAATCAGAAGATCGCGTTGGCCATCGCAGACATCCCGGCTCAATGATCCTCACGATGCGTGCGCTCGGACTCCCGTGACGCGTTCGAACCGCCGTCGCCAGAAGCGGTTCGTCCACAGCAGGACCAGAAACGGCGTCAAGGCGACGAGGAACACCGCACTGAAAGTCAGAGAGGCGAAAGCCAGTTCATCGATTCGGCCGCGGAGTGAATGGCTTGGATCGGTGATCGGCGTGACGACCGAGAGAATGACAGCGAACGAGACGAACAAAACCGCTCCGGCGACAACGAGGAATCGGACCTTGCCGAACGACTTCGACGAAAGTCGCGATGCGGCGGCAAACGCGAGCAGAATCGGCAGAATCGACAGCGACGCCAGGATCGCGATGGTCATCGCATCCTTTCCGAATCCGCTGGCGAGCAGGTCGGCCCCAAGAAAGCCGAAGTAGATCACAGCCGCCGACAGAAAGGCGACGAGGCGGCTGCGATGGCCGACGCGATCGGCAAGCAACCAGATCATGGAGAAGCCCACCAGCGCGTCGAGGGACGATGGATAGCCTCCTTTGTCCCTCGCGTAGCGCATCACCGCCAGCGTCGTCAATATGGCTCGACGATGCGTTTGAAGACGCCAAGCCTGAGCCACCATCCGTTCCATCCCCGGAGCCGACACCGACAGGAGAAAGCTCTCGCCGGCAAGGGCCCTCCAGCGGGCCTGCCTCGCTTCATATTGCGGGTCGCTCGGCGGCGTCTCCAGGACGAGCTGATATTCGCTGCAGTACCTCTCGATCAGCGAAGTCATTTCCCGCCTGTCCGGATACCCGAACAACAGCAGCGAGGTCAGACCGTCCTTCACTCCGGCGGCCGCCAGCGGGAGTCCTCGCTTCAGGACATGGCCGTTGCCCGCCCCATTGTCGGTGAACGTCTGCTGAACCATCGCCAGCCACACGGCCTTGTCGCCCGTGAGATCCATCAGCGACGAATGCCGGACGTATAGATCCGCAAGGCGAGCCTGAATGCGAGCCAAGTCCTGCTCTGCGGCTTTGTAGGAATCCAACAACATTAGCACGGTATGGGTTCCCATCGCCTCAAGCGCGATCCCGACCAGTTGCTCGGCCTGCGTCCCCCTGCCCTCCAAGTGCATGCCGAAATCCATTAGGACCAGGCTGTCATCCAGCGCGCCACTGACATCTCCCTGGCCGGCCCTCCACAGAATCGACGCGTGAAAGGCCTGCGCCAGCCTCCTGTAGCCGGACACCGACGGCGTGACAGCTCGGTTGAAGGCCCAGGCGGGGTCCGCCAGAAGACTCAGTCCCACCATGGTCTGCGATGGCTCTTCGATGGCCGGCGGCAGCGGCTCGCGGATGGCCTTCTCATACTCCATCCAGTAGTGCGGCTTCGTCACGCCCTGCCTGAGAGATTCGAACGCTCCCGCGTTGTGTTCCGCCACCTGGGCCAAGATCTGACGCTGCGATTCGTTCATGTCCGCCGGACGCATGCTGCTGAATCGAAGGACCTTGTTGAGGAGTTCCGTGTCCGTCACCGACTGAGCGGCCTTGTCGAAATAGGGCTTGGCGTTGAGCGATTCCTCGCGTCCGGCACGGGTGCGGTCGGTCAGCCAGGCGAGGTAGTCCACCTTCAGCGAAGGCGATCCGATGAACAGCCGAAGCGAGCACAGAAGGCAGTACAGCACGACGATTCCCACCGCCTGCACGCTGCGAACGGCCACCTTCGCCCACAGCGGCCGACAGCGTTTCTTGGCCCGCCGACAAAGGATCGCCAGAAGCCCGGCGTCGCCGAACTCCTCGATCAGCCGCTTGGCTCTCTGCTCCTTCTCGGCCGGGTCGGTCATGTCCCGCAACTCATCCTCAAAATGCGCCGTCAGTTCCGCTTGCACGTCCTCGCGGACCTTCCGCCGGTATCGCATTTTCTTCGCCACCCGGCGGATGAACTCGGTCACACAAACAGGCAGATTGCCGCCGGCATTTCTATTGGGCTCGTTTTCCATGTCCGAACCTCCGCAGGTCTCCTAAACGCCTACCTCAGGGCACAGGCCAAAAGACCGTGTCGCCGCTGTCCGCCCACATCCGGATCCGGCCCTCGCTGTCCACGCCCGATATGCCGCCGTCGTCGTCGAAGTCAGGACCGAGACTGTAGAGCACGAAGTTGTCGCCGGCCGCTCTATAAACCAGCAGGCCATTGCTGTAGGGATCGGTCGGGAGAGTATCGAGAAAACCAC
>JBDKUU010000381.1:0-3659 GCA_039679525.1 Phycisphaerales bacterium
CGCAGCGCCCTCGATCGCCGGGCCAGCGACATTCTCATCGACCCGCGGGACGAATCCTCGTACAGCGTCCGGCTGCGAATCGACGGGACCCTCCGGACGGTCGAGGAACTGGACGCGGACAAGTGCCGCGCGGTGATCAACAGCATCAAGGCGGTCTCCGGCATGGACATCTCCGAGCGGCGAAGACCCCAGGACGGCGGCTTCATGGCCAGACGAGGGTCCGTGACCGCCTCCTTCCGCGTCGCGAGCGCCGGGGCCCTGCAGGGCGAGAAGCTCTCCGTCCGCGTGCTGAACCAGAGCGCTGGAACGCTCAAGCTGGCCGACATGGGCCTGCCCGAGAAACAACTGGCCGTTCTCCGGAGCCAGATCCAAAAACCCGCCGGGATGATCCTGGTTTGCGGCCCCACCGGCAGCGGCAAGACCACGACGCTCTACGCCATGCTCAACGAGATCGACAGGTTCACGAGAAACGTGATCACCGTCGAGGACCCCATCGAGGCGGTGCTGCCCGAGGCCAGCCAGATCGAGGTCAATCCCAAGGCCGACATCACGTTCGCCTCGACGCTTCGCAGCGTGCTCAGGCAGGACCCCGACGTCATCTGCGTGGGCGAGATCCGCGACGAAGAGACCGCCGAGATCGCCCTGCGGGCCGCCCAAACAGGGCATCTGGTCATGGCCACGCTCCACTGCGAAAGCAACGCCACGGCGATCGTCCGCCTTCTGGATCTGGGCATCTCCCCCCTGCTGCTGTCGGCGGGCCTGAACCTGCTGGTGTCCCAGCGGCTCGTCCGATGCCTGTGCGAGGAGTGCCGAACCCCGGCCAAGCTCAGCGACAGCCAGATCCTCAATCTCCGCAAGAAGGGGATCGAGCCCCAGGGGATCTTCGACGCCGTCGGCTGCGATCGCTGCGACGACACCGGGTATTTCGGCCGGACGGCCATTCTCGACCTGATGGCCGTGGACGACGCGATGCGAAACGAGATCGCCAAGAACAAGGGCGAGTCGCTGATCGGCCGGCTCAGAGCGCAGGACAGTCAGAAAGGCGTCACCGATCTTCGCAAGGCCGGGCTGCGAAAGGTCGTTGCCGGCGTCACGAGCCTGGAAGAAATCAAGAGAGTCGTGGGGTGAACAGATGATATTCTGGATCGCCATTCTGGCCGGGGCTTTGTTCGTCTGGCTGACGGTGCGCAGAGGCTTCTACGAGACCTGGGTCATGCTCTTCAACATTCTCGTCGCGATGTACATTTCGGTCTTCCTGGCGCCCGTCATGGCCCGGTTCATCCCCATGCCGGGCGGCGCCGCCTGGTGCACGGCCTTGTGCATGCTCGTCCTGGCCGGCGGCACCTTCGCGCTCCTGCACGGCTTATCCTGGGTCTTCCTGACGGGCCAGTTCAGCGTCCATTTTCCACGCCTGTTCGACATCGTCTTCTCGGGCCTCCTGGGCTTCGCGGCCGGGTTCCTGATCCTGAGCTTCGCGGCCCTGACCCTGTCGACCACTCCGCTGATGAAGTACAAGATCGTCACCACGCTCGGACTGGGCCCCGACGGGCAAAAGGCCAACATCGCCGGCCTTGCCCGGGGCCTCGACCTGATCCACGCGGCGGCCGGGTTCACTGACGGCGGGACGACGGAGGCCGCCGTGGATCGACTCATGAAAACCAGCGACGATCTCGCGAGAAGCGATGAAGCCCGGTCGGTCTCGAACGATCCCAACGCAGCCCTCCCGCCCAAACCGCAGGAAAGGCCTCGCGAGACTCCGGCCGCCAAACCTCCCGCGGGGCTGCACAGGCGAAGCATCCCCAGCAACGCCCTTGGCGGATGACAGACCCGAAGAACGTCGGACCAGACAACCCTTGCGGACAGGGTCTCCTTGCGGTAAGACAAAGGCGACTTGAAGTCCATTTGGTCGCAACATTTGAAATGCAGGGGGTTGTCACATGAGGAACAGTTCACTATCTGCCGCGGTCCTGATCGTTTCATTGAGTCTGTGCGGAGCGGCGGCGGCAGGCGAGATCCGATGGCGGCATCTGTCTTCGACCACGGGCGACTTGCCCATGCCGAATGGCGGAAAAGAACAGACCTCCAGCCTTGTCTGCGACATCGACAAGGACGGCGTGAACGATTTCGTCATCACCGAGCGGACGCAGGCCCCGGCCGTCACGTGGTACCGCCGCTCGACAACGGGCTGGACGAAGTACGTGGTCGAAGACCAGCCTCTGCACATCGAGGCCGGGTCCGACTCGCTGGACATCGACGGCGACGGGGACCTCGACATCGCCTTCGGCGGCGACTGGCAGAAAAACCTCGTCTGGTGGTGGGAGAATCCCGCCCCGGACTTCGATCCGCAAAAGCCGTGGGTCCGGCATGTCATCAAGGACTTCGGCGGAACCAAGCATCACGACCTGACCTTCGGCGACTTCGACGGCGACGGCAAGCAAGAGCTGGTCTTCTGGAACCAGGGGGCGAACAAGCTCTATCTCGCGGAGATACCCGAGAACCCGCGGCAGGCCAAGTCCTGGAAATGCGTGGAGATCTATTCGTACTCCAGCGACGGCGAGATGATGCAGAGGCAGACCCGGCCGTACCCGGGTTTCAAAGGGATCGATGAGCACGAGGGCTTGGCCAAGATCGACATCGACGGCGACGGCAAGCTCGACATCGTCGGCGGCGGCCGGTGGTTCAAGCACGTCGAAGGCACGACCTTCGCGCCCAACATCGTCGACGCGGGCTATCAGTTCACGCGGGCGGCCGCGGGCCAGCTCATCGAAGGCGGCCGGCCGGAAGTCGTACTCGTCGTCGGCGACGGCTGGGCCCCCCTGATGATGTACCAATGGGTCCAAGGCACGTGGGTCCCGACGGAAGTGGTCCCCGAGATCGACTGCGGGCACTCGCTGGCGATTCTCGACTTCAACAAGGACGGCCACCTGGACATCTGGGTCGCCGAGATGCGGCTCAACGACGGCAACCCCGACGCCAGGAACATGCTCCTGCTGGGCGACGGCAAAGGCAAGTTCGAGACCGTGCTGATCTCCGAGGGCATCGCCAACCACGAGTCCAAGATCGCCGACCTCGACGGCGACGGCGATTACGACATCCTCGACAAGCCCTACTCCTGGCAGACGCCCCGCCTGGACATCTGGCTCAACGAGGGGACGAAGTGATGGCCTGCCCTGCTCGACTCGCGTCGTGCGAGTAAGACAACAGATGATCGAAGATGGTGTGCACGGCACACCCTACCGGCCTTACGAGAGTTCCCCTCGCAACTGAAAGGCGAGTTCAATCATCCATAATCAATCATCCTTCATCAATGCCCGTGCGTTCCGCACGAACCGCAGGAGCAACCCCCGCCGTGAGTGGGCGATGAGGGACAGAAGTCGCAGGCGCTCTCGGCGGCCTTGCCCACCGCGAAACCCGAGAGAAGCTTGTTCGTCGCGGCCCCGCACTTCTCGCATTTGGGGCTCTCGGCGTTAAGAGTCTTGTGCAGCACTTCCATCACGTGGCCGCACTTGGAGCATCGATACTCGAAAATCGGCATATTCAGTTTTCCTTCAAAAAGCGCCGCATCCTGAGGACGTTCGCCTCGGCGGATGCGAATCAACTCTTTACTTGCGGGTCCTTGGTTCGGTTCGGGGCGATGGGACCTCTGGGACAGAAAGGAC
>JBDKUU010000382.1:0-6576 GCA_039679525.1 Phycisphaerales bacterium
GCCGGCTGGTGCGCGGGACGCAGGCCAATAGCAAGCTGAACATCGCGGCCATCGGCATCGCGGGGCGAGGCGGCGACGACGTCAATGGCGTCGCGAGCGAGAATATCGTTGCGCTGTGCGACGTTCACGAGTCGCATGCAGCCGGGACCTTCGCGAAGTTCCCGGGGGCGAAGAAGTACAAGGACTTTCGCAAGATGCTCGACGAGATCCACGGGCAGATCGATGCGGTGGTGGTCGGGACGCCGGACCATACGCACGCTCCCGCGGGCGTGATGGCCATGAAGCTCGGCAAGCACTGCTACTGCGAGAAGCCGCTCACGCACAGCGTGTATGAGGCGCGGGTCATGGCGAACCTCGCGAATGAGAAGAAGCTCGTGACCCAGATGGGCACGCAGATCCACGCGGGCACGAACTATCGGCGTGTTGTGGAACTCGTCCAGAGCGGGGCCATCGGCGCCGTCGGCGAGGTCCACGTCTGGATGGGCGCCAATCTCGAAGGGCCGGCGGTTCCGACGGATCGGTCGCAGCCTGATACGCCGACGGATCGGCCGGACGTTCCGGCCGGGCTCGATTGGGACCTGTGGCTGGGCCCTGCGGCGTATCGGCCGTACAGCCCCTCCTATGCCCCGTTCCAGTGGCGGTACTGGTGGAATTTCGCAAACGGCCAGCTCGGCGACTTCTTCTGCCACTACTGCGACCTGGCGTTCTGGGCGCTCAAGCTGCGTCACCCGCTGACCGTCGAAGCGGAAGGCCCCCTGCATCCCGAGAGCACGGCCAAATGGACCATCGCCAAGCAGCAATACCCGGCCCGCGGCGAGCTGCCGCCGGTGGCGCTGACCTGGTACAACGGCGGCCCCTACCCGGCGTTCATGAAAGAGCGGAATATCCCCGCCTGGAACAGCGCGGTCCTGTTCATCGGGTCCAAGGGGATGCTCATTGCCGACTACAACAGGTATCAATTGCTGCCCGAGGAGAAGTTCGCGGGCTTCCAGCCGCCGGCACCGTTCATTCCGGACTCCATCGGCCATCACGAGGAGTGGATCGCCGCCTGCAAGACCGGCGGGCCGACCACGTGCAATTTCGACTACTCCGGCGCCCTGACCGAAGCGGCTCTGCTGTGCAACGTCGCGCTCCGCTCGGGCGAAAAACTCACGTGGGACGCGAAGAACCTCAAGGCCACCGGCTGCGCAAAGGCGGACGCATTCCTCCGTCGCGAATACCGCAAGGGCTGGGCGCTCTGATCGGACCGATCGGCCCATGGACGAATTCGACATCATCGAAACGCCTGAGAACGTCGATTTGCAAAGGCGTCTGGCCGGCATTGGGTCTCGCTTCGCGGCGGGTCTGCTGGACCATCTGCTGCTCACAGCCCTGTTCTCGACGCTGATCATCCTGTTCCTCATCCTGCACGTCGATGTTGTCGCCATCGGCATACGGGCGGTCGATGAAGTCCAGGCGGTGGTCCTCGCGTTGTTCATTCTCGCTGCGTTCCTCGTCTATTGGGGGTACTTCCTGTTCTTCGAGATGTGGATGAACGGCCAGACGCCGGGCAAGAAGTACATGAGGATTCGCGTCGTTCGCCTGGAGGGCGGCGCGATCACCTTCGACGCGATCGCTGTGCGAAACCTCGTGCGGGTGGCCGACGCCTTTTGTTTCTACGGCGTCGCCGGGATCGCGATGTTCCTGACGAAGAAGGTCCAGCGGCTGGGCGACCTGGCGGCGGGAACCGTCGTAATCTCCGAGGAGGTCGCGGACTACTCCGCCAAGTACGATGCGAAGCAGAGGGTGCTCGACAATCAGCCTGCGCCTGCGGCGGCCCTGGCCTCGACGAGGCTGAGTCCCCAGGAGTATCGGCTGTTGCACAACTACTGGTTGCGGCGGGACCAGCTCACGCTCGACGCGCGGCAACGTCTGCTCCCTCAACTGCTCCAACCCATCCTGGGACGCATGGGACAGCCGTTGTCGGGCGAGTCCCTGCCGGCAATGGAGAGGCAACTCGAAGAATTGATGGTGCAAGCGGGTACTCTCAACTCGTGTGCAGGGGGCCCCGCGCCGGCAGGGGAGGGCGACCGATGACCCCCGCGCGTTTCCTCGATACCCGTCGGGAAATCTGGGGCCGGCTCGATGCCCTGGTCGCCAAGGCCGGCAAGAAGGGCCTGCGGCAGCTCACCGATGGCGAGCTGCACGAGCTGACCCGGCTCTATCCCGCCGTCGCGGTCGATGTGGCGCGGGCCCGGATGTACAAGGTCGATGACCCCACGCAGCGCCGGGTGAACCAGCTCGCCATCGCCGCCCATGGTCTGCTGTACCGTCGCAGGTCCGGCCGGAGCCTGCCGGCGATCTGGCGGTTCTTCCGCCGGGACTACCCCAGACTGTTTCGCAGGCAGTGGCCCTTCATGACCCTGGCGACGGCCATCTTCGTCGTGGGGATGCTCGGCGCCTATGTGGCCGTGAGGCTCATGCCTTCGAATGCCTATCTGTTTGTGCCGCAAGGCCTGGATATGAGCGACGCCCGGGAGGTGACCAGCGAGGACATCAGCGAGCGGTTTCGGCAGATGCCGAACCCGCCGATGGCCGCCGGCATTATGGCCAACAACATCAGCGTCGCGTTCTTTGCGTTTGCGCTGGGCATCGCGGCCGGGCTGGGGACATGCTACGTTCTGCTGGCCAACGCGATGATGCTCGGCGGCTTCGTAGGCCATTTCGCCAATCACGGGCTGAGCTACGCGCTGGGGTCGTTCATCGCTCCGCACGGGGTCCTGGAGATCTTCGCGATTCTCGTCTCCGCCGCGGCAGGGTTGAGGCTCGGCCTGTCGTTCGCGGCGCCGGGACGAATGACGCGAGCCGCCTCTTTGCGAATCGGCGCCCGCGAGGCCGTGCTGCTGGTCTTGGGCACGATCCCGATGTTCGTGATCGCCGGCTTCATCGAGGGTTTCATCACGCCGCTGTACGTGCCCGGCATTGTGAAGATCGTACTCGGCGTAGCGGCGGCCCTCGCAGTCATCGCGTACCTGCTGCTCGTCGGGCGAGCCCAACCGGCGGCAGTTCCCAAGGGCTGAATTCACAGCCGGCGCGTGGCCTTGATCTGGGTGTAGCGGTTGATCAACTCCGGCGTCAGGCGGTCCGGCGGGACATCGAGGACGGAGACGCCCTTTCTCCGCATCGCGATCAGGGCTTCCTCCCGGGCTGCCAGGACGTCCAGCGAGACCGCCTTGGCGTAGGGGTCTTCGCACGTTGCGAGCGGCTCGTGCGCCATGCGATGGATCTCGGGATTCGACAGCGTCACGGCCAGCGGCAGATGGTAACGGGCGAATCGCACCATGTAGCTGATGAGCACGTCGCTGGCCTGGCGGTCGATTACGTCGGTCATCACGCACAGCAGGCTGCGCTTGCGGTTCTTGAGGCCCAGGAACCGGCAGGCGGCTCCGTAGTCGGATTCGACGAGCCGGGGTTGTAGCCGGTGCAGCGCCTGGGCGACCCGCTCGATCCCCTTGATCCCGCTCACCGGCGGCAGATAGCTCTCGATCCGGTCGCTGAAGGCGACCAGGCTGAACTGGTCCCGCTGCCGCAGGGCGATGAAGGCGAGCATGAGCGTGGCGTTGACCAGGTAATCCACCCGACTGAGGCCCTCGAACTCTCCGGCGGTGGCCCGGCCGACGTCGATGGCCACGAGGATGCTCTGCTGCCTTTCCGGCTCGAGGTTCTTCACGATCAGATCCGCCCGCCGGGCGGTGACTTTCCACTCGATTCGCGACATCTCGTCGCCCTGGACGTAGCGTCTCAGGCTCTCGAACTCGAAGCCCTGGCCGACGCTTCGCAGCCGGGCCAGGCCCTGCTCGTAGCTGGCCCCGCGCCGGACGAGCAGCTCTGTCCGCCGGACGTTCATCAGGTTCGGGAAGACCTGGACCGGGGTCGGCAGGTCCGTAATGAACTGGCGATACAGCAGCCCTCCGGCCGGGAGGACACGGACGAAAATCCGCCCGAGTTGGTGGTCGCCGCGCTGCCGCGCGGTCAGTCGGAATTCCAGATCGGCGGTTCCCCCCGCCGGGATCACGGTCCGCGACAACTCCGGCGAGATGTCGAGTTCCTCGGGGCAATCCTGCGCCACCTGGATCTCGACCCGCCTTCGCGCGCGGTTGTGCACGGTGAGGCTCGCGACCGTCGGATAGCCCACGGAGACCCGTCTGGGGATGTCTCTGTTCACGACGATCCGTCCCCGGCGGGGAAGCAGCAGGGCGTCCAGGCCTGTGTAGAGAGCCAGGATCATCAGGTACAGGACGCCGACCGCGGTCGCGCCCTCGTACAGCGCGCCGGCCAGGAACAGTGGCGCCGCACCCATCACCAGGAGGATCAATCGCGCAGAGGGAAGCATGTTCTACCTCGGCACTTCCGCATGGAGAAGAATTTCCTTCAGACAATCGTCCGGACTGAGCCCCTCGACCTCTGCCTCGGGCAGCAGCAGGATGCGGTGCCGCAGCACGGCCGGAGCGATGGCCTTCACGTCGTCCGGGCTCACGAAGTCGCGTCCGGCCAGCAGGGCCCGGGCCTTGGCCGCCAGCAGGAGCATGACGCCAGCCCGTGGACTGGCGCCGAGCGTGACCTGGGGCCGGTCCCGCGTGGCCCGAATCACCCGTGTGACGTAGGCGCGAACCATCTGCTCGACGTGGATCTTCCGGGTTGTCTCGCGCAGGGCACAGAGCTTCTGCACGTCGAGGATTCGCCCGATGTTCGCGCCGGCCAGGTCGGATGAGTCGAACCCCAATTCGACCTGGTCCAGGATGCGGGCCTCCGCGGCCTCGTCGGGGTAGTCGATCACGATCTTGAGCATGAACCGGTCCACCTGGGCCTCGGGCAGCGGGTACGTGCCCTCGAACTCGACCGGGTTCTGCGTGGCGAACACCGTGAAGACCGAGGACAGCGCATGGGCCTTGCCGTCCACGGTGGCCCGACGCTCCTGCATGGCCTCCAGCAGGGCGGATTGGGTCTTGGCGGGCGCGCGGTTGATCTCGTCGGCCAGCACGACGTCGCTGAAGACCGGGCCGGGGCGGAAGTCGAACTGGCGGGACGACATGTCGAAGACGTTCACGCCGATGATGTCGGAGGGCATGAGGTCCGGCGTGAATTGAATCCGCTTGAAGGACGTCCCGGTCACGTGGGCCAAAGCCCTACCCAGGAGGGTCTTGCCGGTCCCGGGGACGCCTTCGAGCAGGACATGCCCGCCCGCCAGCAGGGCGACCACGGCGTCCTCGATGACCCCATCCTGCCCGACCAGGACCTTGCCCAGTTCCCTCGCGATGCTACGGGCGAGTTCGTTTGCCGTTGCCAAGTCCATCCAGGGCCTCCTTCTCAATCTGTGCCAGCCGCGATAGGGCGGCAGTGAGCTGATGTTGTGATATGGTGGTCCGAGCCAGCAGTGCGTCGCAGTTGTCGAGGACGCCCTGCACCTCGTCGGTGTCCGCCTGGCTGTGTCGGGCCAGCCCCTGCGCCAGGGACCGGTTGGACGCGGTCGGCGCCAGGCCGGTCCGTCCGGCCGCCTGCTGGCGGAACCAGTTGTAGATCAGGCTCAACGTCAGTCGGTGTGCGCCCGCGTGACGATAGGTTGCCCCGACCGCGTAGATGTATTCCATCTTCGAACGTCGGCGTCGCAGTTTCGCGAGGTCACGTCGCGGACCGAACTGGCGTCCCTTGTAGAGAAGCAACAGAATCCCGGCGGCGGTCAGGGTGAGCACGGCCCAGCCGGCGCTGGTCGTGAAGAGCATACCCGCGAGCACGCGGAATCCCGCGTTGCCGTCGCCGAAGCCGAAGTGGTATTCGTCGAATACGATGCGTTGGCCTGGGGACCGGTCCATCGCGTGAACCGCGAGATTGATGGCCAGCACGCTGTTGTCGTCCTTGCCGATGTGGTCGTTCGCCAGGAACGAGCTGTCCGATAGCACGATCAAACACCCGCGACCGAGGGGATGCTCGACGATCCGCAGACCCCGGTGATCCTCAAACAGCGGCTCGACCACCTTGTTCGCCGGCTCGTCGTCGGATAACCTCAGGGCGAATACGTCGGTAGTCTCGAAGACCGTCGCAGAAACATCCCGGGACAGCGGCAACGTCCGAGGCAGACTCGGGTTCTCTCTGGAGGAGGAACTCTCCTCGATCGAATGATCCAGCGCCGGGTCGAGGTCCTTTAACTGCCCCCTGTGCTCCGAGGCGACGAGCACGCCGCCTTGCTCGATCCACGTGCCCAGGTCCATGATCTCGCCGGGATTCAGCGGCTGGATCGGATCGATGAGAAAGATGACGTCGGCCTTCTCGATGCGGTTCGACAGGAGCATGCTGTACGACCGCTCGACGGGAATCTCCAACCGCTTGAACAGCTCGTAGCAGGCGAGCACGCCGTCGATGTTGGTCGAGCGGGTCGTCCGGACGCCCGAACGGCCCGATCGATCCTCATGCACCAGTCCCTGCCACATCAGCGCCAGGAGCACCAGGGCGCTGAGGATCGCCAGGACCAGGAGAATGGTGTATTCAGATTTGTGGCTGTTGGGCGACATCGCTGACAATCCGCTGTGCCAAAGAATCCAT
>JBDKUU010000383.1:0-25675 GCA_039679525.1 Phycisphaerales bacterium
GTGTTCTGCCCGCCAAAGATGTGTAGAACAACGAGGGCTAGCCCCCGTGCGTTTGATCGCCCGATGATGATGACGCGTGGGTTGAGAACCCACCCTACACAGGCTCCGCATGCGATGCATCCCGGCCAAAATCCCCCTCCTTCCGCTTCCGCCGTGAACAAACCGGCCCCGCATACGCACAGAGAATATGGATGCAAATCGAGGCGAGATATTGCGGAAGCCGACCCGCATCGGGTACACTGGGAGTTTTGGGATCGACGAGCCTGGACCCGTTTTGAGGAGGTCGCCCGGCGATCCTGCCACTGGAGGTGATCTCTGGATGGATATTACGGCGGATCGATTCCGTGGTGAGAAATCTGGATTGGAGCCGGTGAGAAGCAAGTCTGACCTGTTCGATGGGGGGTCGCCGTCGAGCCTGGAAGAGGCGGCCCTTTTGATGTACGCCCTGTCGTTCGGACCGCTGTCCAAGAACGACCTGGCCCGAGCCCTCAAAGCGGTCGGAATGACCATGCGGGACGGCTCGGCGATCACGATCCAGAAGCTGGCGGCCTGCCTGCAGCGTCTCAGGGAGAGGCATCAGATCGAGGCCGTGGGCTCGGACCCGCCGGCCTGCCTGCCGGAGGTCCGCTCGACCGCGATCGAAGCGGCCCGCAAGAAGGGCTGGCTGCACCGATTCGCCGCGACGCTCCAGCGGGCGGTGCCCGGCCAGATCAGCCCGGATTCCTGGGAGTACAAGTGGGGACGGCGACGGTTCGCCTCGTTCTTTCACGCCTGCCGGGATGTGTTCCTGGCCCTGGAGCAGGACGACCAGGATGAGCTCAAGCGTCTGGCGGGCCTGTGCAGCCAGGATGAGCGGGTCGGATCTCTCATCAACGTTCTGGTCGTCGTGTGCATGGACCCGTTCCAGCCCGCATACTTTGAGCGGCTGCCCCCCCAGTATCGCGATCTGCTGCTCTCGGCCGGCCTCCACGAGGAGGTCATGCTCCTGAAGTTGAACCATCCCGTCTTCGCCTACGCGAGAGACTGGCTGTCGGCCAACCGCCACCAACTGGACAAGGCCCTTCTGGAGCGGTGCGTCGTTCACCTCGTCGAGCGGGACCTGCTCGCGGGCGACTTCACCGCCGCCGGCGCGTTGCTGGAGAGCTTCGCCGACTTCGACACCTGGATCATCCGAGGCATGTTCGAGCTCCTCTCGGGCCGGATCGTGGAAGCCCGGCAGACCTACGAGCATGCCCTCCGCCGGGTCGGCAAGAGCAAGAGCGCCCAAATCGAATACCTTCGCAGTTTCCCGGCCTTCCTGCACACCCTGCTGCTGGTCCAGTCCGACCAGCCCCAGGACCGCCAGCAGGTTCGGAACTGGATCACGTGGCTGGACACCAGCAAGACCTATACGGGCTATCGCGACGCGTACGCCTTCCTCGCCGAGTTGCTGGCGTGGCACGAGGGCTACGACGTCGCGGCCAACGCGAACCACGAGATCCGGACTTTCTATCAGAACAACGCCTCCCCGCTCATCCGGGCCAGCAGTTACCTGATGCAGTTGCTCTACTGGTTCTACACGTCGCAGAACAAAGCCCTCAAGAACCGCAAGCATACGACGGTCCCTGACATCGAAAGGTTCCTGCAGGAATGCGAAACGGGCGGAGCTCAGTGGCTGACGATGCAGATCGCCCGCCTGCTCGACAAACTCGGCGAACCGCTGCCGAATTATCGCGGCAAATCCGACGCGTTCTTCCGCGAGAGGCCGGCCAAGGACCTGGCCGAGCTGTGGCCCGTCAAAGAGATCTGGGAGAGCCGGATCACGGCCCTCGAACAGCTCCTCCACGACGCCGAGGACGCGGGCAATCGCCCCGCCGATACTTCGCGGCGTCTGGGCTGGAAGCTTCGGGAATGGAGACACGACCGGATCGAGGTCGTCCCCGTCGAGCAGAAGCGGACCAAGACCGGCGGCTGGACGAAGGGCCGCGAGATCGCCGTGTACCGGCTGGCCGATCTGGACCCGCAGGAGATGGACTACCTGACCGACCAGGACAAAGCCGCCCTGACCGGCATCATGATGCGGCGGGACTACTACGACACGATCTACCGCCTGGACCCCGGCCTCACTCTGCAGGCCCTGGCCGGACACCCGAACGTCTTCTGGGAAGATCACCCTCACATCCCGGTCGAGATCGTTCAGGGGACGCCCGAGGTCCACATCGTGCCGAAGGGAGGCCGGCTGAGCATCCGCATGGACCCCTATCCCGAGCCGGGCCTCGGCGAAGACACGGCCAGCTAC
This sequence comes from Phycisphaerales bacterium, assembly GCA_039679525.1. Lineage (GTDB taxonomy): Bacteria > Planctomycetota > Phycisphaerae > Sedimentisphaerales > Anaerobacaceae > PLanc-01. The sequence goes on from JBDKUU010000383.1 coordinate 2,279, forward strand.
ATCACGAAAGAGTCGCCCACCCGCGTACGCGTCGTGGTCTTCGAGCCCAAGCACATCCGAATGGCCGAGATCCTCGGCCCGGACGGCGTATCGGTCCCGAAGGAACAATCGGAGGCCGCCCTCAACCGTCTGCGGGGTCTGTCCAAACACGTGGCCATCCAATCGGACGTGGCCCTGGCGGCCCAGGACGCCGAGGTCATCGAGCCGGACAGCCGACCGAGGCTGCGTTTGCAGCGTCTGGAGCAGGGGCTGCGGGCCGAAATGGTCGTCACCCCGTTGGGCAGCCAGTCGCAGCGGTCCTTCGCGCCCGGCATCGGCAATCCGCACCTTGTCGAATTCATCGGCGGCAAGACCCTGCAGACCCGCCGGTCGCTCGAGGACGAGACCGACCGGGCCGCCACGGCGTTGGAGGCCATCGAACTGGAGGATGGAGACGGCGACTACATCTGGACCCTGGAAGATCCCGAAATGGCCTTGGGACTCCTGGAGAGACTCCCGGCGGTGACTGAGGAGACCCTGCTGGTGGAGTGGCCCAAGGGCGACCCGATCACCGTGCGGTCGCTCTCGCCGCAGCAGTTCAGGCTCTCCGTCCACTCCGCTCAGGACTGGTTCGAAGTCGAGGGCGAGGTCCGCGTGGACGAGCAGCTCGTGCTCCAGATGCGGACCCTGCTGGACGAGATCGAGAACGGCGACAAGCGATTCATCGCCCTGGGCAAAGACCAGTACGTCGCCCTCACGAAGCAACTGCGCAAGCAGCTCCAGTGGCTCGCCACCGGCGGCCAGTTCGTCGGCAAGGGCAACAGCCTCCGCGTGCATCCGCTGGCGGCCGTCGGCCTGGAGCAGTGGAAGAAAGAGATCGGCGAATTCCAGACCGACGCGAAGTTCGACGCGCACATCGACCGGCTCCGCGCGATCGAATCCCTGCAACCGGCCGTTCCCTCGACCCTCCAGGCGACCCTGCGTCCCTATCAGACGGATGGCTTCGTCTGGCTGACGCGTCTCGCCGAATGGGGAGTCGGCGCGTGCCTGGCCGACGATATGGGTCTGGGCAAGACCATCGAGGCCCTGGCTCTGATCCTGCACCGCGCCTCCCAGGGCCCGACGCTCGTCGCGGCCCCCACGAGCGTCTGCGCCAACTGGGTCTACGAGGCCCAGCGGTTCGCCCCGACCCTGCGTCCGATCCGCTTCGGCATCGGCGACCTGGGCCGGCGGGAAGACGTCCTCAAGGCCCTCGGGCCGTTCGACCTGGCGATCTGCTCGTACACCCTGCTCCAGCAGGAGGCGGAGGCGATCAAGGACGTGCAGTTCGCGACGATCGTCCTGGACGAGGCCCAGGCGATCAAGAACGCCGCGACGAAGCGGTCCTCGGCCGCCATGAGCCTGACCGGCGGCTTCCGCATGATCTGCACCGGCACGCCCATCGAAAACCGGCTATCTGAACTCTGGAATCTGTTCCGCTTCATCAACCCGGGCCTGCTCGGCTCGGAGGAGCGGTTCCGCGAGCGGTTCGTCCGGCCCATCGAGGGCGGACGCGACTCGCAGGCCAGCCACGTCCTCAAGGCCATCGTCCAGCCGTTCATTCTGCGGCGGACCAAGTCCCAGGTGCTCGAAGACCTGCCGCCGCGAACCGAAGTGATGCGGCTGGTCGAGCTGAGCCCCGAGGAGCAGGCCCTGCACGAGTCGCTGCGCAAGCGTGCCCTGGAGCGGCTCGAGGGCACGCGGGACATGCGGCCCGGCCAATCCCATATCCAAGTGCTGGCCGAGCTGATGAAGCTGCGCCGCTGCTGCTGCAATCCCCGCCTCGTGATGCCCGATTGCGGCCTGACCGGCTCCAAGCTCGAGGCCTTCGCCGAACTGGTGGACGAGCTGATCGACAATCAGCACAAGGCCCTGGTCTTCTCGCAGTTCGTCGACCACCTGACGCTGCTCCGCGAGCACCTGGACGCCAAGGGCATCCGCTATCAGTACCTCGACGGCTCCACCCCCGCCAAGACCCGCCAGCGGCGGATCGACGCCTTCCAGAACGGCGAAGGCGACCTGTTCCTGATCTCGCTCAAGGCCGGCGGCCTGGGCCTGAATCTGACAGCGGCGGACTACGTGATCCACATGGACCCCTGGTGGAACCCGGCGGTCGAGGATCAGGCCTCCGACCGAGCCCACCGCATCGGCCAGACCCGCCCGGTCACGGTCTATCGCCTGGTGGCCGCGGACACGATCGAGGAGAAAATCGTCCAGCTCCACCACGCCAAACGCGACCTGGCCGACTCCCTCCTCAAGGGCACCGACACCGCCCACACGCTGACCGCCGACGAGCTGATCGATCTGCTGCGGAACCGCTGAGCAGCACAGGCCTGTCATCCATGCTTATGGAAATGGCTTTGCCATGCTCAGAAGTCAACGTTGGCAACCAAGCACCTGCCTCGGGGACGCTGTCCCCGGACCCCTGGCATTTTGCGCTCTTCGCCAGCAGCATGGTGTTAGGCAAGTTGGTCAACGAGGGGCGTGCAACAGGCAGCAACCGGTGGACTCGCACGAGCGAAAGAATAACAGGACGACCCTGGTCTTGCAGTCCGCAAGGCCCGAGCCGCGAAGAGATAAACGACCGCACGACGATCGTGTCCCATTCGTCCTATGAGTCCTATCGATTTGATGGGACGAATAGGACCAATGGGACCTTTAGGACAGCGTCCCCAAGAGCAAGGGAGACGCACGGACCCGCTTTCATCGTTCAGTTTCTCCCGTGTCGAATCCCGGCCGGCGGAAGGATCGGGCGTTGGGGAAGGCGGCGTCGACCTGGCGGAGGAGACGCTTGAGCGTGCCCATCGCGAAGATGGCGTCCTCGTGATCGGGGAAATGGTTCAGCAGGGTCGCCCAGGCCGCCATGGACCGCTCGATGCCGAGAATCGCGACCTTGGCCGAGCCGTTGGCGTCTTCCTGCATGCCCTCCCACTCCTCGTTCGCGGCACGGATCGCCCCGGTGGCCGCCCGGCAGAGCTTGACCCAGATCTGATGCTGGTACCAGCGAATCACTTCGAGACAGTCGTGAACGCTCGGCGAATCGCCGCCGGCCCCTTTGCCGGTCTTGTCGACGATTGGGGAAGGCCCCGTCTCGGCCCCCGCAAGATCCTCATGCGACTTGAGCCACTGCTCGGCCACGTCGATGTACCTCATAGCGGTTCGGCTGCACGGCTGCGAGTGGGCCGCCTCGTGGATATCCTCCTGTTCCTGGAGATATTCATCGAAGTCCCCATCGTCGAAGTCAATGTCGATGTCCATCGCCTCGGCCGCCTCGTCGAGCCTCTCGATCGTGGCGTCGAAGGTCTCGTGCAGTTTGTCCCAGAAGGCCTCGTTGTCGGCGTCCCGCGATTCGGATTCGCCGGACTCAAGCTCCTGGCCCATCGCGTAGGTCATGCACCGGCGAGTAAACGCACATCGCTCGCACCACTGGTCGCAGTAGTTGTAGATGCCCGGGATGAATCTGGGGTCGCGGGCCAGTTCGTCCATTCGATCGGGGTCCATAAGCTCCATCGCCTCCGACGGATTCCGCATGATCGGTTCTGCGCCGTCGATTCCGACCGAAGAGTATACCGTCGGGACCTCGTAGGAGCGAATCATTATTCGCCCTGGATTCCGAAAACGCGAACGGCAGTCCTCTCCAAACCCGGCAAGAGGGCGAATCGTGATCCGCCCCTGCGAGAAACCGTGGCCCATCGCGTCACGGTTTCTGCCCGGAATAACTATAGATGCGAGGTCGCCCCGGCCGAAGGAAAATAGTGGCAATTAGTGGATAGGCATCCTCCCGCAATTTGGGAAAAATGGCACGATTCGGGCGAGTGGGATTGTGCAGTTTGCGAAGGATGTGATAGAATGTCCGGCTATGTCGGTCGCCCCGGAAAGCTCGAACGACCGGTAACCAAGAATGCAGGGTTGTAGGTTCTGACTATGAAAAAAGGCGCCAACAACGAAGAATACGTTATCAAACCGGCGGAGCGGGTCACCCGTCTGCCGCCTTATCTGTTCGGACGTCTGAATGCGATGCGACACGCCCGCCGGCAAAAGGGCGAAGACATCATCGACCTGGGCATGGGCAACCCGATGGACCCGGCCCCGGAGATCGTGATCGACAAGCTCTGCGAGGCCGCCAAGGACCCGCGGAACCATCGCTACAGCGCCTCCAAGGGCATCAAGAACCTCCGCGGCGAGATGGCCAAGAAGTACGCCCGCAAGTGGAACGTGGACCTCGATCCGGACACCGAGGTCCTCGCCTGCATCGGGTCGAAAGAGGGCTTCAGCCACATGTGCCTGGCCATGCTCGGGCCCGGCGACACCGCCGTCGTGCCCGACCCCGCCTTCCCCATTCACAACTACGGCGTCATCCTGGCCGGGGCCAACGTCATCACGGTCCCCTTGGGCAACGATCAGAAGTTCCTCGACACCATCGCGATGGTGTGCGAGCATCTGTTCCCCAAGCCCAAGCTGCTGATCCTCAATTATCCGCACAACCCGACCGCCATGACTGTCGATCCGGGCTTCTTCGAGCCGGTGGTGGATCTCGCCAAGCACTTCAAGTTCGCGGTCATCCACGACTTCGCCTACGGCGAGACGCTCTTCGACGGCTACAAGGCCCCGAGCTTCCTGGCCACCAAGGGCGCCAAAGACGTCGGCGTCGAGTTCACCACGATGAGCAAGCCCTACAGCATGGCGGGCTTCCGCGTCGGGTTCGTCGCCGGCAACAGACAGATGGTCGAATACCTGGCGACGATCAAGGGCTACTACGATTACGGCATCTTCCAGGCCATCCAGATCGCCGGCATCATCGCGATGCGCCACTGCGACAAGGAGATCGACTCCCAGAACGCCAAGTACCAGATCCGCCGGGACGTCGTCTGCGACGGCCTCCAGCGGCTCGGCTGGCAGGTGGAGAGGCCCCGCGCCAGCATGTTCGTCTGGGCCAAGGCCGCGGAGGAGCACCTCAACGGCAAGGGCACGATCGACTACGCCATGGACCTTATGGAGCACGCCGAGGTCGCGATCAGTCCCGGCCGGGCCTTCGGCGAGAACGGCGAAGGCTACTTCCGCATCGCGCTGGTTGAGAACGAGCAGCGTCTCCGCCAGGCGATCCGCAACATCAGCCGGTACGTGCAGCAGAGACCGGTCCGCAAGGCCCGGGCCGCGAAGAAATAAGCGATCGAACGGCGATCGCGTCCTACCAGTCCTATGAGTCCTATTCGTCCTATCGATTTGATGGGACGAATAGGACCAATGGGACTCATAGGACGATCCCTCCTCGAATCCTCTCTTGAATTCCCCGCCCGGACGTGCTGTAATCACGCTTTCGACGGAATTGAGTCACCATCTCAAAACTTGCGAGGGCGTGGTATGGGTCGCAAATCTGTGCTGGCTTGGTCCTTTGTCGCGGGCATCCTCCTTTCATCCGGACTTCCCAACGCCGCTTCCATCTACACCGTGCGGCTGGACGATCCCGCGGCGGTCTACCTGACGCCGGAGAATTTCCCCGTCCGGGGCGACGGCGTCGCGGACGATTCCGACGCCGTCCAGCAGGCCATCGACAAGGTCGGCGGCGGCGGGATACTCTTCATCCCCAAAGGAACCTATCGCCTCACGAAGACCGTCCACGTCTGGCCCGGCGTCCGCTTGATCGGCTACGGCGAGACACGCCCCGTCTTCAGACTGGGCGAGAACACGCCGGGCTTCCAGGAGGGAACCGGCAAATACGTGTTCTTCTTCTCCGGCGGACGCAGCCGCAACGCGGGCGGCCCGCCGGCCGATGGCAATCCCGGCACGTTCTACAGCGCGATGAGCAACATCGACATCGAGATCGGTCCCGGCAACCCCGCCGCCGTCGGCGTCCGCTTCCATGTGGCCCAACATTGCTACCTCTCGCACATGGACTTTCGTCTCGGCTCGGCCCGCGCGGGCATCGAGGACATCGGCAACGAAGTCGAAGACCTGCACTTCCGCGGCGGCCAGTATGGCATCACAACGAAGCGGTCCGCCCCCGGCTGGCCCGTCCTCGTGATCGACTGCACGTTCGATGGACAAAGCCAGGCCGCCATCGCATCCGACGAAGGCGGGCTCGCGATCGTACGGCCCCGCGTCACGAACGTCCCCACCGCGGTCTCCACGGCCCCCGATAAGGCGGACGAACTCTGGATCAGCGACGCGACCTTCGAGAACATCTCCGGTCCGGCCCTGATCATCGGCAACGAGAACAACGCGAGGATGCAGGTCAATCTGCAAAACGTCGCGTGTGAGAATGTCCCCACCCTGGCCAGCTTTCGCGAGAGCGAAAAGACCATCCCGGGCCCCGGCTCCGCGTACGTGGTCGATCAGTTCTCTCACGGCCTGCACCTCTCCGACCTTGGCGCCGGCCGGCAGATCAAGACCATCGTGTCGGCCCGCGAGATGACCGCCCTGCCTGCCCCGACATCGTCGGATATCGCCGCCCTTCCGGACCCGGCGACCTGGGTCAACGTGCGGACGCTCGGCGTGACAGGCGACGGCAAGACCGACGACACTGTGGCCCTCCAAAAGGCAATCGCGGAGCACAAGGCACTCTATCTGCCCATGGGGCTCTATCGTGTCACGGACACTCTGACGCTCCGCCCGGACACCGTGCTGATCGGCCTGCACCCCTCGGCCACGGTGATCAATCTGCCTGACAACACGCCGGCATTCCAGGGCAGCGGCGAGCCCAAAGCCGTCATCGAAACGCCCAAGGGCGGCACGAACATCGTCACGGGCATCGGCGTCTACACCAATGCGCTCAACCCCCGCGCCATCGGCGTCAAGTGGATGGCCGGGACGGACTCCCTGATGAACGACGTCCGCCTGCTCGGCGGGCACGGCACCCGAGTCCCCGGCCAGCAGCGAGGCGGCAACCTGGGCAATCGCGACGCCTGGGACAGCCAGCCCGCAAGCCTCTGGGTCACCGACAACGGCGGCGGGACTTTCAAGGACATATGGACGCCGAACCCCCACGCCAAGTCCGGCTTGCTCGTCTCGGACACCACCACGAGCGGCCGGGTGTACGCGATGTCGCTGGAGCACCACGTCAGCAACGAGATGATCGTGCGGAACGCCTCGAACTGGCGGTTCTACGCGGTGCAGTTCGAGGAGGAGCGGGAAGAAGGCCCCAAGGCCCTGCCCTTGCAGATCGACCGCTCGACCAACCTGCTGTTCGCGAACACGTTCTTCTACCGCGTGATCAGTTGCTTTGTGCCGTACCCACACGCGACGAAGATCAGCGACTCGCGGGACATCCGCTTCCGCAATTTCCACCTTTACAGCAACAGCCGGGTCTCGTTCGACAGTGCGGTCTTCGAGACGGCCGCCAGAGCGGAAATCCGCGACCCCGAGTTCGCCGTGCTCGACGTGACGAGCAGTCCCCTCCCCTCGCGGCCCAGATCAGAATCGGTCGTTCTGGCCGCCGGAGCCAAGGTCGAGAAGCTCGCCGACGGGTTCCTCAACATCGCGGGAGCGGCGGTGGACGCCAAGGGCTCGCTCTACTTCGCGGACGCCCGCGAGAAACGCATCTACCGCTGGTCGCCCCAGCAGCGTAAGGCCGAAGTGGTCCGCGAGATCGAGCAGCAGCCTGTCAACCTGGCCTTCGACAAGGCGGGCAATCTGCTGGTCGTCGCGTACGCGGGCAACGGAACGGTGCTCGCCTTCCGCCCGGACCAGGAGAACAGCGAGATCGTCACGATCGCGTCGCAGCCCGCCGCCCCGAGGCCGGGCCTGACAGCCGTGCTGCCCGTGAACCGCTGGATGCACAACCCGGAGTTCCAGCAGGATTCGACGATGGTCAAGCCGTCGCACTTCGTCTCGCCCGACGGTACGACGTTCATCCCCGCCGGCCAGGATTTCACGACCGGCGCCACGATGTGGGGCGTCAAGATGGCCGACGTCGTGCGTGCCTTCCGCCTGGCCCCCGCCGTCGCGGGCCGGACGTTCTACGTGACCAACGAGGTCGAGCTCAAGACGTGGTCGTTCAAGGTGGGCGAAGACGGCACGCTCAGCGTCCCGAAGCTCTTCGCCAACGAAGGCGGCGAATGCGTCGCTGTTGACGACCAGGGCAACGTCTACATCGCCGCCGGCCAGATCCGGGTCTTCGACCCCGCCGGCAAGCCGCTCGACACGATCGAAATCCCCCAGCGGCCGACGAGTCTCGTCTTCGGCAACCCGGATGGAAAGACCCTCTTCATCACCGCCCGCTCGTCGCTCTACAGCGTCCAAACCCGCTTTGCGGGATCGACCGCAGGCAAGCAGTTGTAGACACAGGGCCGCCCTTGTATTGCGGGCGATGCCGTGTTATCCTCGCCTTTGTGGGCGAAAGGTGATATCGCTGCCGAACAGGTTGAAGTGGAGATTAGAGACGGAGGCGATTCTTGAAGTTCAGCGAGATCGTACGACGGCTTGAGAAGGCAGGATTCCGAATCGTGAAGGAGAAGGGATCGATCCGGTATTATGGAAAACCTGGCTGGCCCACGCTCATTCGAGTAGACTATCATGGATCCAAGGAGATTCCAACCGGAACCTGCCGGAGCATCTTGAAAGCAGCGGGGCTCAAATAGACCCGTTTGAGAGGTGTATCATGATCGAACTGCCCTATTCTCTGATAATCGAAGCAACCGAGGAGCCGGATTACTTCGGCTTCTATTCCCCAGACTTGGAGGGATTCACCGGCATCGGACATTCAGTTGAAGACTGCCTCTACCAGGCAAAATGGGGCATGAAGGAACACGTCGAACTTCTGAAAGAACAGAATCTCCCGGTACCGATGGAAAACCCGGATCCCAAGATCGTCATCCAGAATGCCAAGGATCATTCCGCCGCAGCGTAGCGGAAAGCACGTGAGAAGAGATGCCGGGGCGCTTTCCTGCCATGGCGAGAAAGGGGTAGAGTCCCGGTCCATGGAGCCGCATTTCGAGGACATATTGCCCATCTCATGACCTGAATACATAAACCGTCCAGAGAATCGGAGCGAATAATATGTTCGGATTGCCCGCAGATTTTGATGGGAGCTTTCTGGTCGGTCTCACCCTCGAAATGGTCTGCTTCAATGAGAATCAAATGTATCTGCACTTCAGTGCCAACACGATGATAACCATCGAGAGCGGTTACTCCTACAACAGCGAGGAAATCAGGGAGATTCCTGTTCACGAGTCAAATCTCATGAGGCTTCTTGGCTCTTCCGTGTCCAGGGCCTACGGGGATGCGAGTGGCACTCTGAGTTTGGTCTTCGACCGGGAACAAGTGCTGAGGATTTACGACACAAGCAAGCAGTATGAGTCCTATTCCATTCGCCATGCCGGCAAAGTGACCCTTGTGTGAACGCGGCGTTCGCAGGCAAATAGAGGCACAGATCCATCCCTTCGGCAAAAGCAATCCGCAGACAGTTGTTGCGCAGCAGGCCTTGACGGACCGAGCCGACTATTGTACATTACTGTACAGACTGTACAGATTGCGTCAGGAGGTTTGCGCGTGAAGACGGTAACGTTCACCGAGTTTCGAAAGCGGGCGTCGGGAGTTCTCTCGGATGTCGAGAAAGGCGAGACCTTCCTCGTGCTGCGGCACGGCAAGCCGATCGCGGAAATCTCGCCGCCGTCGGGCGGGCACACGTCGACCCCATCCTGGAAGCGGCCGGGGCTCCGATTGACCGCCAAGGGGGCCAGCCTGTCGGCCACGATTCTTGAGGAACGAAGACGTGAAGACGTTCTTTGACTCCTCCGCCTTCGCCAAACGATATGTGGAAGAGGCGGGCAGTGACGCAGTCGATACGCTCTGCATGGGAGCCACGGAACTTGCTTTGAGCGTCGTCTGCATTCCGGAGATACTCTCGGCACTGAATCGGCGTGTGCGAGAGCGGAGTCTCTCGGCCCGGCAATACCGAACCGCCAAGGAGGCCTTGTTTGGCGATATCCGCGATGCCGTGATCGTCAATCTCACGCCTGACGTCATCTCAACTTGCACGACAGTTCTGGAGACTAGCCCGGTACGCGCGATGGATGCGTTGCACGTTGCATGCGCGGTCGCCTGGGGGGCCGAGTTGTTCGTCTCAGCCGACGAAAGGCAAATCGCGGCGGCAAAGAGAGCGGGATTGCGAACGAAGCCCGTGTGAAAACAGCCGGGGACGCCTTGCTCGATTCGAGATTGAACCGTGCAAGGTGGCCCCGGAGTCACTCACCATTCAGGATCACTACACGCCCAGCAGCTTGGCGTAGGCCGCGAGACGCGGGTCTTTTGTGCCGGCCAGGACGTCTTTTGTCAGGATCTTGCCGAGCTGGACGCCTTCCTGGTCGAAGGAGTTGATATTCCAGGCCAGGCCTTGAAACATGACCTTGTTCTCGAAGTGGGCCAGTAGAGCGCCCAGGGCTCTCGGCGTGAGCTGGTCGCCGTACAGGAGGCTGGAGGGCCGCTCGCCTTCGAAATCCTTGTTCGGGTTGTCCTTGTTCTCCTTGCCGAGAGCGAAGGCGCCGATCTGGGCGGTCAAGTTGGCGTTGAGCTTCTTTTCGCTCGTGGAGCCTTCGACCTCGATGTCGAAGCCCGTCTGGGCGGTCTTGAACCCGACGAACTGCAAGGGCACGATGTCCGTCCCCTGGTGCAGGAGCTGATAGAAGGAGTGCTGACCGTTCGTGCCGGGCTCGCCGAAGACGACAGGGCCGGTCGAGTAATTCAGCCGCTCGTTGTCGCGGTTCACGGATTTGCCGTTGCTCTCCATGTCGAGCTGCTGCAGGTGGGCGGGGAATCGCAACAAGGCCTGGCTGTACGGCAGGACCGCGGTATACGGGTACCCGAGGAAATTCCGCTCCCACACGCCGATCATCGCGTCCATCAGAGCCGCGTTCTCGCGGAGGTTCGGATTACAGGCGAAGGCGTCCGCCTCGTGGGCCCCCGCCAGAATCTCCTTGAACACCTTCGGTCCGAAGGCCAGGGACAAAATGGCCCCGCCGACGGCGCTCGTGGATGAGTATCGCCCGCCGATGAAATCGTCGATGAAGAAGGAGGCGGCGTAGTCGCTCGATTTCGCCAGGGGGCTCGTCTCGCTCGTCACGGCGACCATATGCAGACTCGGGTCCAGGTTCGCCTCACGCAGTTTCGCCCGCACGAGTTGCTCGTTGGCCAGGGTTTCCTGCGTCGTGCCGCTCTTGGAGACCAGGATGAACAGCGTGGTTTCCAGGTTCAGGCCCGCAAGCACCGCGTTGGCGTCGTCGGGGTCCACGTTCGAGATGAACCGGGCCTGCATCTTCAGCAGCTTTCGCTCCCGGGCATACTGCTCCAGCGCCAGATACAACGCTCGCGGCCCGAGGTCCGAGCCGCCGATGCCGATCTGCACGGCGACCTTGAACTTCTTGCCGGTGGCCCCTTTCCTCTTGCCCTTGTACACCTCGGCGCAGAAGTCGGCGATCTTCCACAATTGGTCCGCATAGAATTTGCCGAGGTCCTTGCCCCCGTGATACACGACCCTTCCCAGTTGGCCTCGCAACAGGTGGTGCAAGACCATCCGTTTCTCGCCGACGTTGGCGAAGGCCCCGTTGTAGAGGTCCCGGTATTTGCCGATGAGTTGTTGCTCGTCCGCGAGCTGCTGCAGGGCCGCTACGACCTCGTCGGTCGCCTTCTTCGCGGCGAAGTTGTACGTCAGGCCGCCGCCGGCCGGGATCGAGCACTGGGCGACCCGATCCGCAGTCAGCAGCGTCTTGAGCGAAATGGCCCGAGCGTCGATGCCCCCAAGCCGGCCATAGGCGTCTGTCTTATCCAAATTCTTGTACGAAAGCTCCATGCGATCATTCTCCTGAGAATTCTCAAAACATCCCCTGTCCGAGCGAAAGCCGTGCCTTCGCCCCTCCATTGCCCCTATTGTCTTCGAAAACCCGCAGGTCAGCAACTGGGAAAAAGCCGCAGAGGCTCGGCAGTCCGTTCGTAGTGTGCTCGTCAGAGCATATCGGGATGAGTTTGAAGCGTGAAGTGTCAAGTTGGAAGCAAGAAGAGACGAACACCGAGTCTTTGCCTTCCTCACTTCACACTTGAAACTTGACACTTCCGACTTCCCAAGATAACGCCTCACGGCGTCACTACGAACAAGGACTCGCGACTGCCAAATACACTTGGAACGTGGATTTCGCGTGACGCCATCATTGCATTTTGGGGGCCCGTCCCGTATCACTGACTTTGCTTTTGAGAACCTTTGTAGATGAGAGTGACACTATGCACAAGAGAACGCTGCTGATTGGACTGATGACCGCCCTGCTGACCCTTCCCCTCCATGCCCAGGAGAAGATCCGCCTGGTCACGGACCGGAGCCTGGAACTGACCGGCTTCCAGGACCCCAGGCCGTTCACGCCGGGCTACGACCTGCGGAACGACTTCGTCATGGTGTACGGGGCGAATGAGAGCCGCGTCCCCGCGATCAAGTCCTGGGTCGAGCAGGGCTACGTCCCCCACCTGATGACGGGCATCGCCTGGGGCGACTACCAGGACTTCAAAGACATCAACGGCCAGGACATCATGTCCCTCTCGCAAATCGAGGCCAACGGCCGGGAGAAGCTCCACGGCCCGCGGATTCCCTATGTCGTGCCGTCGGTCGAGTTCGCCGACTACATGGTGGGCAAACTCAAGCCCCTGATCGACGCCGGCGTGCTCGCCATCCACCTGGAGGAGCCGGAGTTCTGGGCCTACACGGGATTCTCGCCTGCCTTCGCCCGCGAATGGGAGCTGTACTATCATGAGCCCTACGTCCGCGCCGACAGCTCGCCCGACGCCCAGTACAAGGCCAGCCGGCTGAAGTACTATCTCTACGGCCGGGCCCTGCGCCGCGTGGCGGAATCCTGCAAGGAATACGCCTTCCAGAAGTACCATCGCCAGCTCCGCATGTACGTCCCCACGCATAGCCTGATCAACTACACGCAATGGTCGATCGTGTCGCCGCAGTCGTCGCTGATCGACTCGGCCGTCGTGGACGGCTGCATCGCCCAGGTCTGGACCGGCACGGCCCGCACCGCGAACGTCTACCAGGGCGCGACCGCGGAACGCACGTTCGAGACCGCGTTCCTCGAGTACGGCGTGATGCAGGAGCTCGTCCGCGGGACGAACCGCCGCATGTGGTTCCTGGCCGACCCGATCGAGGACAACCCGCGATACGACTGGGACGACTACCGCATCAACTACAAGGCCACGCTGATCGCCTCGCTGCTCCAGCCGCACATCTGGCACTACGAGATCTGTCCCTGGCCGTCGCGGATCTTCCAAGGCAAATACCCCGCCGGCTCGCCCGACGCCAAGCCGATCCCGGCGGCGTACGCCACGACCCTGTGCACCGTGTTCAACCAGTTGCGCGACATGAATCAGCCGGACATCGAATGGCAGGACGCGACCCACGGCATCGGCGTCTTCATGGCCGATTCGGGGATGTTCCAGCGGGCCGAACCCGCGTACCGACTGGCGGCCAAAGACGGTAGCGATCCGACCGCCGCCGAACGAAAGGACATCCAGCATTTCTCCGCGTTCTACGGCCTGACGCTCCCCCTGCTCAAGCACGGCGTGCCCGTCCAGCCGGTGCAGCTCGACAACGTCGCCCGCTTCCCGAACTACCTGAGCGACTACAAGGTGCTCGTGCTGAGCTACGAGTTCATCAAGCCTGAGACGCCGGCGATCAACCAGGCGGTGGCGGAATGGGTCGCCCAGGGCGGCGCGCTCGTCTACGTCGGGGCCGACACGGACCCATTCTCCACGATCACAGGCTGGTGGAACACCGGCAAGAACCGCTACGACACGCCCGCCCAGCACCTGTTCAGCATCCTCGGCCTGGACCGCAAGGCAGCCGAAGGCAGTTACACCTTCGGCAAAGGCCACGTCTTCGTCCAGCGAAAGCACCCGGCCTATTACTCGCGCTCCCAAGAGGCGGCGGACGTCTATCGCGGCGTGATCAAACAAGCCGCCGAGGCCGTAGCCCTGCCCTACCAAGAGCACAACTTCCTGAACCTCCGTCGCGGCCCCTACATAATCGCAGCCTGCCTGAAGGAATCCATCAGCGAGGTCCCTCTTACACTCAAGGGCCAATTCGTAGACATCTACGACCCGAACCTCCCGGTGGTGAACAACGTGGCACTACAGCCGGGCCAGCAAACCTGGCTGCTCGACCTGAGCCGTCTCGACTCCAATAAAGCGGAGCCAATAGCCTCCGCCGCCCGCTTCGAAACCTGGAAGCCAACAGACAACGGCGTCGAGTTCACGCTCTCCGGCCCGACAGGCGTAAAGATCGTCTCCCGCGTCCGCCTGCCCAAGCGTCCCACGAGCATCGCAATCGGAGATCAAGAACTGACCAACTATCAGTGGCACGAAGAAAGCCGCACCGTGTTCTTCGAATCTCCCATGGGCGTCTCAAGACAGCAGATCAAGGTTCATTGATGATCCATGCAAGCCAGGCACGCAAGGTGACCTTTCGCACTTCCAGGCCACAGGTCACCCAAGAAGATATCTATCGTTAGAAGGCTCGTCATATGAGCGACAAATTGAGTGAGATATTGAATCTGCTACGACGCCTCGAAACCGCCGGGATTCACTTCGAGCTGGCTCGCCCACGAGACTGCGCGGTGATGATCCTGGTCACAGTCCCCGGCGAACGATGGGAGATCGAGTATTTGGAGGACGGAACCATCGAGATTGAGATCTTCCGTAGCGATGGAGACATCATGGGCCCGGAGGCATTGAATGATCTCTTCTCAAGATTTGCTGACAGAGACGATCACGCGGAAGGGATCAGCTGACGTAGGGACGATTGGCTACGAGGATTAGTCTCACACCTGCACATTTCACATTCTTGCGATTCCCCATCTCCCGCAAGCGGCGGAATGACCGTTCGATTCCGCCTCTGGCGAGGCGGGGGTTCTACCGCATTGCGGCCACCAGCGGATCTTGACCGCTCAAGAGAACTGTCTCGTCAGTCGGCAACAACTCGCGACGCGTGTACCATCGAGCCCTTATAACAGGGTCGGCACCCGATCGATGCCGACCCCGCGCCGTATGGCGCCGTCCCGGTGCTCGGGTCGCACCCCTGCGGGGCCCTATCCCCCGTGACGGCACGTTCATTGTACCCCAACCCGCTGGTGGCCCAAAAGCGATAAACCCGAAGTATTCAGTCCGACAATTCCGCAGAAGGACGAATGCGGCGTTCGCTACCGCCAGCCCGAAAGCCATCGCGGTCTTTACCGCTCCCGGGTTTTCGGATAGACTGTGGTTATGAACTGGTCAGACTACATTACGGTGGACCCGCAGGTGTGCCATGGCAAGGCGTGCATCAAGGGCACCAGGATCATGGTTTCGGTGATCCTGGACAATCTGGCGGACGGCCAGAGTGCCGAGCAGATTCTCGCCAACTATCCGTCTCTGACGCCGGAGGCAATCCGGGCCGCCATCGCCTACGCGGCCGAGCTGTCTCACGAGCGAATCCTCAGCCTGCCGGCATAGGAACAAAGCCATGCGGTTCAAGACGGACGAGAATATGCCTGTGGAGGTCATAGACCTCCTGCGAGCCGCCGGCCACGACGCACGGAGCGTATTCGATCAAGCTCTGAGCGGGCAGCCGGATGAGCAGATCGCCTCCGTCTGCAGGCGAGAAGATCGGGCACTCATCACCCTCGATTCGGACTTCGGCGACATCCGCACATACCGCCCCGCCGCCTATTCGGGCCTGCTCGTCCTGCGATTGCCGAAACAGAGTGCCCCAGAGGTAGTCCGCGTCATCCGCCGGCTGTTGGAAGTGTTCGCGACGATGGATTGCCGCGGCCAGTTGTGGATCGTAGAACGCGACCGCATCCGAATCCGCAGTTGAGGGGATCGCACCATGGACATGGACCGAAAGCAACAATTCCTGCGGCTGTGGGAGAAATACTTCCCTGGAGCGGAGCGTCCGATCGTTTTCTACTACACGGATAAGGCCGGATCTGCGGAATTGGCCAAGGCATCGGCCGGGCACCGGTGCATCTTCGCCGACCTGGCGAGAGTCCGGGCCGGACATTCGTTGCGTTTCGACGTTTCATCCGTCGGCTGTTTCGGCGGCAAACGATACACCGGCTTCAGCGACGCCGCGATTCCGAATTTCGAGTACTTCCTCTCGTGCGGCATTCCCGGCAAACTCGAAGGCGAGCGGTATAAGAAGACGCCCGAGCTGGTGAAGGAGTGGGTCGGGCAGGTGCCGGAATTTCGAGCCCCGGCCCAATTTATTGTATTCAAGCGGTGGGATCTGCTCGAGGAAAACGATACGCCGGACGTGGCGATCTTCTTCGCCGGGCCGGACGTTCTGTCGGGACTGTTCACCCTGGCCAACTTCGATGTGGCCCAGCCCAACGGCGTCTTCGCCCCCTTCGGGGCCGGGTGTGCCTCCACCATTCAGTATCCGTATCTCGAAAGCCGATCCGATTCTCCCCGAGGCGTGCTCGGCCTGTTCGACGTCTCGGCCCGCCCCTTCGTATCCCCCGGCACGCTGACCTTCTCCGTTCCGATGAGCAAGCTCGAGCGCATGATCGACAACATGGACGAGAGCTTCCTCACCACGGAATCCTGGGGCCGGGTCCGTAAGAGAATCGGGAAACCGTCGACAGCAGGCACGGCGTCTTGACGACCACGCCGAGCCTTCCGAACATTCCGCCGGGACCGGAGCCGGACTCGACCTGCGCGAGGCGCAGCTTCCCGCTATTTCCCGGGGACCTCGAGAACGACCAGCGAATGCGGCGGCAATCGGCCTGCGCCGTCGGTGAACCCCAGCCTGGCCGTCTGCGGCACGACCCGATTCGGCTTATCCACATCGTTGAAGGCGTCGGGCGAATCTCCGGAGAGGATCGTGGCCTGATACTCGCCGGCCAGAAGCTTGTCGCCCACCTTGACCGTGCAATTCAACGCCGCCGTCGCGTGGCGATTCACCAGCACGATCCGCCACGCCTTCTTGTCGGCGTCGCAGGTCGCCACGGCGTCCAGGGCCGGCGTCTCTCCGAATCGATCGCTCGTCACGACGGCCTTCGCGACCTGCGGCCCCAGCAGATTGGCGTACATGCTCATCACGTGGAAGGTCGTTCGCTTGACGATGCCTTTGGGGTGCACGTACAGCGGACCGCGGGTGTTCACGAATGGCGAGATGTTGGCCATTCTGACCGTGTCCGCATGGCGCAGGCAGGAGTTGAGAAAGCACGCGGAGAACAGAGCGTCCGCCATCGTGTACACGCTGTTCATGTCGTTCCGATCCCGGGCCTTGATCTCGGCGGGGCCGAAGCCGGTCATCACGCCGGGGTGGTGCCAGCCGCGGAGGTTCCACTCGTCGAAGGCGATCGTGATCCGGCCCTTGAAGCCGGTCGAATCGAGCAGCCGCTCCACGGTGACGATGCTCTCCTCGGGCTGGATCGATCTGGCCATGCACGTGGCGTAATCGCTGTGGTTGTCGTCCTGCCAAAGATAATCCCAGTAGCCGTGGATCGAGATCATGTGCAGACTGTCGCCGGCGTGCTGAAGCAGGTTTCGATTCCAGTTGTCGTCGAGCGCCGCCGCCGTGAGGATGATCGACGGATCGACGCGTCGCATCATCTTCACCGTCTCGCGGACGAACAGCCCCCATTCCTGGGCCGTCTTAGCGCCGATCTCATGGGCGCCCCAGTTCTCGTTGCCGACCGACCAGTATCGAACATTGAACGGCTCCGGGTGTCCGTTTTCGACGCGGAGCTTCGCCCAGCGGCCCTTCGTCTGGTTGCAGTACTCGACCCAGTCGCTCATCTCCTCCGGCGTTCCGGTGCCGGCGTTGCCGCAGATGTACGGCTCGGTCCCGACCAGCCGGCACCACTCGATGAACTCGTCCGTGCCGAAGGCGTTGCTCTCTTCCACTCCCCAAGCCTTGTCCCAACTGGGCCGGCGGTCCTTGCCGACGCCGTCCTTCCAATGATAGGCGCTGACGAAGCACCCGCCCGGCCAACGCACGATCGGCATACGCAGTTCCTTCACCGCCTCGACGACGTCCTTGCGGAACCCCTTGGCGTCGGCCAGCGGCGAGCCCGGCTCGAAGACGCCGCCGTAGACCTGGCGGTGAAAATGCTCCAGGAAGCCGCCGAAAAGCATCCGGTCGTACGCGACGCCCGGCGCAGCGGCATCGATCGCGACCGAGGCGTTGAGGGGCTTTTCGGCCGCGGCCAGACTTGCGGCTGCTGCCAGCGACAGAACAACGGTCACCAAAAACAAACGCGGCATGGGCGACTTCCTTTCATGAGGCATTTTCGACTCTTCAACCATGGAAGCGATCATATGCCCGAGGAAAAGGCAGATCAAGGCGAAACCACCACTTCGCAGTCCCGTGCGACAAGCTCCGTCGCAAGAACCGTCATGCCTCCCCGCCGACCGATCTGAAACCTCGCCCCTATGCCCGGCGCCCGCCCTGCCGATGAGGATTTTGCTCTATAGAGAAGGCCTGGTTCGCTGCGTAGCATAATCCCAGAAGTGGATTGAGAATCAGGCTGTGTCTCCGGGATAGACCGCGATGGCGGACGGATTTCCGACAACACTCTGGCGTGCGGCCGGCAGATTGGGGGAAACGATCTGGGCCGAGTGGGACGAGCTGATCTATGCGGCTGCGGTGATCGGAACCACCCTCTTCGCCGGCATCCGGCCGCGAACCTGGACGGCCCCCGTCCGAAGAGCCTTCGCATGGCAGGTCCTGTCGATCGGCGTCGAGTCGACCGGATTCGTTCTCGGCGTCGCGGCGCTCGTCGGAATCACCGTGGTGGTGCACATGGTGTCCTGGATTCGAGAGGCCGGACAGCCTCAGGTGATCGGTCCCATACTGGTGACCCTCGTGGGTCGGGAGCTCAGCCCGGTATTGATCGGGCTCATCGTGATCATCTACAGCGGCAGCACGATGGCGGCGGAGCTGGCGATCATGAGAATCGATGGGCAAGTCGACTCGCTCGAAGGCACGGGCGCCGACCCGTTCTTCTCCCTCGTTCTGCCGCGCGTGCTGGGCGCGGCCGTATCCGCGTTCTGTCTGACCGTCCTTTTCATTCTGGTCGCCCTGGCAAGCGGGTATCTGTTCAGGGTGGTCACGGGGGCGGGAGCCCGCGACGTACGACTGGTGGCCGCCGGCCTGACCAGAGCGATCAGTCCCTGGGCGTTGGTCGCCATTTTCTTGAAGAGCGCTCTGCCGGGCCTGTATATCGGCGCTTCCTGCTGCATCACCGGATTGAACGCCGGCCCGTCGATGGCCGAAATTCCAAAAGCGACGCAGCGGGCGATGCTGCGTTCCATCGTCGGATTGTTCACGATTTCCACGACCGTGTCCATTCTGGAGTACCTCTGGTGACAGATGAAGCAACGTTTCAAACTCAAGCATGTCAACGAGATCACCGGCACCTTCGTGGTTCTCGTCCTGATCATAGTGATCGCCGCCATCATAGGAATGGCGTTCAGCCAGCGATGGTTTCAGCGGACCGTCCCCGTGGACATCCGGATGCCCCCGGAAGGCGCGGCGGGCATCCGACGCGGCGCGGACGTGTATTTCCTCGGCACCAACGTGGGGACGGTCTCCGACGTTGTGCTCCTCTACCCTAAAGGCCAAATGGTGGCTTACGCGAGCATTCGCAACGATTTTTTCCTCTACCTCCGCACGGGTTCGTTCGCGGTCGTCAAAAAGACGCTCGGCGTCGCGGGCAATTCGTACTTCGACATCGCGAGGGGCGAGGGAGGGCCGCTGCCGTGGGGGGCGACGATCGACTGCAAGCAACTGGCGCCCTCGATGGACGCGACGATCGACGAAATCCGCAAGGCGGCGCTGCCGGCTCTGAAGAAGCTCGGTACGGCGGTGGACACCTATACCGCGTTGGGCGCTCACCTCGACGAGACCCGCGGGCAAGTGAGCCAGATCCTGGCGCGCGTCGATATCGTCCTCGCGGGGATCGAACAGGGCAAAGGCACCGCCGGCGAACTCCTGACCGACCCGGCCATCGCGAACGACGTGAGATCCGTTCTCGACAAGGCCAACGCCTCCATGGATCAGCTTCAGGGCATTCTCAAGAACGTGCAGTCCGCCAGCGCCAACGTGTCGTCGATCAGCGAGACGGTCGCCGGCGAGACGAAGAGCCTCCCCAGTCTCGTTCTGCAGGCTCAACAGACTCTGGAGGACCTGGACAGGCTGATCCGGGGCATCGAAGGAGTCTGGCCGATCCGCAGCCACGTCGAACAGGAGCCCCAGCCGGACACGCGCATTTCTCCCAGCGAGGTGGCGCCATGAGAAAGCTCGTCGCCATCCTTGCTCTTGCGGCGTTGGCCGGGTGCGGCGGTTCGCGTTCGCAGACTGCGACCGCGCCCGCCGGAGACCGGGAACTCTCGCGGGACAATCAACTCGCTCTGGCCGCATTCCGGGATGGTCAGGCGTCGGAGGCGGCCGTCCTCTACGGCAAAGCCCTGACCCGGGCGACCGCGATGGACGACGCCGTGGGAATCAGCGACGCCGCCTACAACCTGGCGCTGTGCCAGACCGTCCTCGGACAGCTCGATGAAGCCTCCGCCACGCTGGCCGATGCGAGAGAGGCGCTGCGACGAAGCGGCCGTAATCCCGCCGACGTGCTGCTTTTGGAGGCGACCATCGCGCAGCGACAGGACAAATGGGAGCAGGCGCTCGCCCTGGCCGACCAGGCCCTGGCGGCATCGCCCAATGACAGTCAACGCTTCCAGATCTCGCTGATCCAGGGAACGGTGGCCTGCCGGCAGAACGACCTGGCGCGAGCCCGGGCCGCGCTGGCGGAGACGGACAAGCACTCCACGACCAACGGCGTGCTGCTGGCCGCGAGAGAACGACTCAACGGCAATATCCTCTGGCTGGAGGGAAACCCGGCCAAGGCAGCCGTGGCGATGGACCGTGCGGCGTCCCTGTTCCAGCAGGCCGGACAGTACCACGAGATGGCGTTGACGCTGGCCCGAGCCAGCAAAGCCTATCAGGAAGCCGGCGACACGCGGCAGGCTGAGGACCGCCGGCTCCGCGCCGAGCGCAGTCTGGCCGCTCAAAAGAAGACGCAATGAGTTCGATTCGGCGGCGACCGTCAGAAGCCGCGTTTCTTCATCGTCACGCCGACGCCGCCCCCCCCTGCATGTGGAAGACCGTCTCCAGTTCGGGATGGGTCGAGATGGCCTCGATGTACTTCGGATCGGCCATGCCGGGATTGATGTTGTGCGCGACGAGCAGCCCGCCCGGCCGGACCTTCGGCAGCAGCTTGTTCAGATAGTCCACGACCCTTCCCTATCCGCGTCGATGAAGCAGATGTCGACCGGGCCCTGCACGTCCGCGATCTTCCCATGGGCGTCGCCCTCGATCAATGTCACAATGTCGTCGACTCCGGCCTTCTTGAAGTTCTCCCTCGCCAGGGCATCGATCTCGAACGTGGTGAGTCTGCCGCCGGTGGCCTTCAGAGCCAGGCGTTGGCAGATGACCGAGTAACCGTTCGGCGTGCCGATCCCTTTCAAAGAGTAGGTGATGCAGCTTGCGAATGCAGATCCGTTTCTACAGAAGTGCCCGCCGCCGACAGTCCGGTTACACGGTCTCCCCAAAATGGTTCTTCACGGAATTGTGGGGACGAACGGATACGGATTCCGGTATCCAACGCGCAGCGGCGCTTCGCACCGAGGGGGTCGGAGATTCGTCGCTTTGGGGCCGCCAGCGTGGAGGGCGCCCGAGAGTCTAGGCGACCAACGGGCATTCAAACCAGGACGGTCGGCTTGGTTCGTAGTGACGCCGTAAGGCGTTATCTTCTGCGCTTCTGTGTCCTGAATAACGCCAAAAAGAAAAGATATGCCCTGACGGGCACACTACAAGCGCGTCGCCCTCGATTCCGTACGTGCCGGGATTCTCTCACGGACGCGATACGCCATCAGACGGGAGTTGAGTTTGGGCGGCGGGTGTGGTAGGATGGCGAATGGGGGTATGGTCGCCGACGGAACCCTGGAATCATCAACGCCCTGCGGGATTGTTCTATACGATGGCTTTGGTATCGCTGCAAGAGATCAGTATCGCCTTTGGCGGGCCCCCGCTGCTGGACGGGGTGAGCCTTCAGATCGACAAGCAACAGCGGATCGGCCTGCTGGGCCGCAATGGGGCCGGCAAGTCGACGCTGATGAAGATCCTCGCCGGGCTGGTCGTCCCGGACGCCGGGGCCGTGCAGGCGGAATCGGGACTGAAGATCGCGTACTTCTCGCAGACGATCCCGCACGACCTCGAGGGCTCGGCCTTCGAGATCATCGCGCGGGGCCTGGGCGAGCGAGGCGAGTTGATGGTGCGCTACCATCGCGAGGAAGCGCATCTGGCGGCGCATCCGGACGTCGATCCCGGCAGGCTTCACGAGTTGCACGACCAACTGGACGCTCATCGCTCCTGGTCGGTGTTCGAAGAGATCGCGAGCATCACGACCCGCATGGGCCTGGACCCCGATGCGGACTACGCTGCCCTTTCGGGCGGTCAGAAGCGGCGCGTGCTGCTGGCGGCAGCCCTGGTGTGCGAGCCCGACCTGCTCCTGCTGGACGAGCCGACGAACCACCTGGACATCGACTCGATCGCCTGGCTGGAGAGCTATCTGCTCGGGATGGGCAAGACGCTGCTGTTCGTCACGCACGACCGCATGCTGCTTCGCAGGCTGGCCACGCGGATCATCGAGGTCGACCGGGGCCGATTGTTCGACTGGTCGTGCGACTACGACACGTTCCTCGAACGAAAGCAGGCGATGCTCGAATCGCAGGAGAAGGAGTGGGAGCGGTTCGACAAGAAACTGGCCCAGGAGGAGATCTGGATTCGCCAGGGAATCAAGGCCCGGCGTCACCGCAACGAAGGACGCGTGCAGGTCCTGATGAAGATGCGGGCCGAACGTCGGGCCCGGCGGGAGAAGCTGGGGACCGCCACGTTGAAGCTGGCCGAGGCCCAGAACTCGGGCGCCATGGTGCTGGAGGCCAAGGGCGTCGGCTACCGCTACGACGACAAGCCGCTCATCAAGAACTTCGACGCGATGATCGCGCGGGGTGACAAGATCGGCATCGTCGGACCCAACGGGTGCGGCAAGACCACGCTGGTCCGGCTGCTGCTGGGCGAATTGACGCCGCAGACGGGCGCGATCCGCCAGGGAACGCAACTGTCGATCACGTACTTCGACCAGTTGCGACGCAAGCTCGACGAGGACAAGAGCGTCTGGGAGAACGTGCTGCCCAACGGGAGCACCGTGACGATCGATGGCAAGAGCAGGCACATCATCGGCTATCTCCAGGACTTTCTGTTCACGCCGGAGCGAGCCAAAACGCGCGTCCGCTGCCTCTCCGGCGGCGAGCGCAACCGTCTGCTGCTGGCCCGGCTCTTCACCCAGCCGGCCAATCTGC